>NZ_JBZQJF010000015.1:0-5359 GCF_059905295.1 Mangrovibacterium sp. | reverse complement strand
GATAACCTCCGTCTGATGCAAGATGATGATCATCCGACGCAAGAGGAAGCCTCCAACCCGGGTTGGCAAGCCTGTCTGACACCAGATAAAGACAATCCGACACCAGATAGCGGCCGTCTGATGCAAGATGATGATCATCCGACACAAGAGGAGGCCGCCAACCCGGGTTGGCAAGCCTGTCTGACACCAGATAAAGACAATCCGACACCAGATAACCTCCGTCTGATGCAAGATGATGATCATCCGACGCAAGAGGAAGCCGCCAACCTGGGTTGGCAAAGCTGTCTGACACAAAATAAAGACAATCCTACACCAGATAACGGCCGTCTGATGCAAGATGATGATCATCCGGCGCAAGAGGAAGCCGCCAACCCTAGTTGGCAAGCCTATCTGACACCAGATAAAGACAATCCGACACCAGATAATCGGCTCCGAAAGGTGCTGAAACAATTTCCAAAATAATAAGCTGAGTTCAATTTTAAAATGAAAATATTTTAGAACCAAACTCAGGTTAATAACCTGAGTTCGATTTTAAAATTATTCACAGCTTTAGCTCTTTTTGATCAGAAACTTTCACTGGTTTTCGCAGTACTATTGGGATAATTCAAGAAAATCGGAGGAAGTTTATGACAAAAAGAGCAAAGTCCTAAGGGGGAAAGTCCTTCTCACGCCATCTTTTTATTTAAAACTCCTCGAAATAACCCGTTATGACTTCGCAGTTTTAAATAAAAATCTGACGCAATTATGACTTCCTGTGAAAATATTTTAGAACCAAACTCAGGTTAATATATATTTGTAGCTCATCAATAAAACTAAGATGACTGACTTTTATCACAGCGATCTGTTCTCGTACCTCGTACTGCCGTTACTTATCATCCTGGCCCGCATCAGCGATGTAACCGTAGGAACCCTACGCATCGTTATGGTATCGAAGGGGCAAAAAAAGATCGCTCCCCTACTTGGCTTCTTCGAAGTAATTATCTGGCTTGTTGCCATGAGTAAGATTATCCAAAACATCGACAATTGGGTGGCTTACGTAGCTTACGGAACCGGTTTTGCTGCCGGAAACTACATCGGCCTAATCCTCGAGGAAAAGCTGGCAGTTGGTATTGTTCAACTTCAAATTATAACCCGCACCAATGCCGACAACCTTATTGCCAAACTGAAAGCCAAGGGATATGGCATTACTTACCATGATGCCTACGGAGCCAATGCCAACGAAAAGGTGGCTGTTATTTATACCATCATTAAACGGGTCGATATCAACGAAGTAATTGAAATTATCCGAACCTATAACCCCAACGCTTTTTACTCGATCGAGGATGTCAAGTTCGTCAATAAAGGAGTCACCTCACCGGTTCGATCGGCAGAACGCTTCCGTAGAACTAAATAAGACCTTGATAGCGGTTCAAAAGCTATGAAGACTTCGATTTACAGATTAATTCCAGTATTGTACTCGGACTTTGCGAGAGTTTTACAGGTCATATCAAGGATAAAATTAAGACCGTGAAATCCGAAAATAGAAATTTAAAAAAATTGTTAGCATCCTTCCGAATTATTCAAAAAAAGGGCCTCATGTGATCGATTCTTCATTATTATTGTGATCTTTGTCATACTTTAAAAACGACATTATTTAGGCACTTTTCAAAAATTAATAAACACATGTTTAAGATTCAAACCTTAAATAAGATCGACCCGATCGGGTTGAAAAATTTCCCACTGGATCAGTACGAAATCGCCAGTGAGTTTGCAAATCCTGATGGCATCGTTGTACGTAGCCAAAAGATGCACGACATGGAGCTTTCGAAAAACTTGAAAGCCATTGCACGTGCCGGAGCAGGTGTAAACAACATTCCAATCGAGAAATGTACTGATCAGGGAATCGTAGTATTCAATACACCGGGAGCAAATGCTCACGCAGTTAAAGAATTAGTTATTGCCGGGTTGTTACTTTCATCGCGGGGTGTTGCACAATCAATTGAATGGGCAAAAACATTAATCGGAAAAGGTGACGAAGTTCCTGCTTTAGTTGAAGCCGGAAAGAAAAACTTTGCCGGTAACGAAATCCGTGGTAAAAAGTTAGCTGTTATCGGTTTGGGCGCAATTGGTGTATTAATTGCCAATGCTGCACAAGCTTTAGGTATGGAAGTTATTGGTTACGACCCATACATTTCTGTAAAACAAGCTTGGAAATTAAGCCGTAACATTAAACGTGCTGAAGGCATTGAAGTATTATTGTCTGATGCTGACTATGTAACCATCAACATTCCGCAAACTGCCGAAACAAAAGGTTACATCAACAAAGATAAACTGAATATGATGAAAGACGGCGTGCGGATCATGAACTTTGCACGTGGCGGTCTGATCAACAACACTGATATGACAGCAGCTTTGGAATCAGGTAAAGTAGGTTGCTATGTAACTGATTTCCCTGATGAAGAAGTTCTGAAAATGAAAAACGTAATTGCAATCCCTCACTTGGGTGCATCTACTGAAGAATCAGAGCAAAACTGTGCAATCATGGCAGTTAACCAAGTTCGCGATTACCTTGAAAACGGTAACATCATCAACTCGGTAAACTTCCCTGAAGCAGAAATGGAACGTCATGGCGGACCTCGTTTAATTGTGGCCAACAAAAATGTTCCAAACATGGTAAGCCAAATCTCAAGCCTGTTGGCTTCTGAAGGTTTGAACATTGCCAACATGCTGAATAAAAACAGAGCTGACATTGCTTATAACATTATCGATATCGACGGGGCTGCACCTTCGGATGAAGTAGCTGAGAAGCTGAAAAACATCGAAGGCGTAGTTATGGTTCGCGTTCTTCCGTAATGTTTATACAACGATAAAATTGATGAGATACCGGTTACTTTAAGCGATCATGCAAAAAGTGCCGGTATCTTTTTTTTGCGGTTTCTTTATCGCGGATTTATTTTAAATTTGCATATCGTCTAACTCGAAGACTAAAGTCAAAATCTGGCAAAAATTAATTAAAATCATGAGTAACAAGTTAATTGAAAAAGCTGCTGATAACGTACGTATTTTAGCTGCAGCTATGGTTGAAAAAGCAAAATCCGGCCACCCGGGTGGTGCCATGGGCGGTGCTGATTTTGTGAGTGTATTATATTCTGAATTTTTGAATTACGATCCAAGCGATATGACTTGGGCAAATCGTGACCGTTTCTTTTTGGATCCGGGCCACATGTCACCGATGTTGTACTCAATCCTGGCAATGACAGGAAACTACAATATGACTGATTTGTCGAACTTCCGTCAATGGGAAAGTGTAACTCCGGGACACCCTGAAGTAGACTTCGCCCGTGGCGTGGAAAATACATCGGGTCCACTGGGACAAGGACACACAATGGCTGTTGGTGCCGCTATTGCTGAACGGTTCCTGGTTGCTCGTTTCGGCGAGTGGATGGCTCACAAAACTTATGCATTCATTTCTGACGGTGGTGTTCAGGAAGAAATCTCACAAGGTGCTGGTCGTATCGCTGGTAACCTGGGATTGAACAACCTGATCATGTTCTACGATTCAAACGACATTCAGCTGTCTACTGAGACCAGCGAAGTAACGATTGAAGATACAGCTAAAAAATACGAAGCCTGGGGATGGAAAGTATTGACCATCGAAGGAAACGACATTGAAGCTATTCGTGGTGCTTTACATGTTGCACACGCCGAAACTGAAAAACCAACCCTGATCATTGGTAAAACAATCATGGGTAAAGGTGCTGTTACTGCTGAAGGTGCAAGCTACGAACGTAAATGTGCAACTCACGGTATGCCATTGGGTGAAGCCGGTGCTTCATTCGAAAAAACAATCGCCAACTTAGGTGGTAATCCGGAAAATCCATTCGTAATTTTCGACGACGTTCAAGCTTTGTTCGACGCTCGTAAAGAAGAATTGACAAAAGCTGCTGCTGCTAAAAAAGCAGAGCAAGCAGAGTGGGCTAAGGCTAATCCTGAATTGGCTGCTAAATTCGAGAAATTCTTCTCTAAAGAAACTCCTGAATTTGATTTCTCAAAAATCACACAAAAAGCCGATTCAGCTACACGTGCAGCAGGTTCTGCAGTATTGGCTGCATTTGCAGGTGAAGTTGAAAACCTGATCGTTTCTTCTGCCGACTTGTCAAACTCAGACAAGACTGACGGTTTCCTGAAGAAAACAACATCATTCAAAAAAGGTGATTTCTCAGGCTCATTCCTGCAAGCTGGTGTTGCCGAATTAACCATGGCTTCAGTCATGAACGGTATGGCATTGCACGGTGGTGTAATTCCTGTATGTGGTACATTCTTCGTATTCTCAGACTACATGAAGCCAGCTGTTCGTTTAGCCGCATTAATGCAATTACCAGTAAAATATGTATGGACTCACGATGCATTCCGTGTGGGTGAAGACGGTCCTACTCACCAACCGGTTGAGCAGGAAGCTCAGATCCGTTTGATGGAGAAACTGAAAAATCACCACGGACAAAACTCCATGTTGGTATTGCGTCCTGCTGACTGTGAAGAAACAACTGCTTCATGGAAACTGGCTTTGGAAAATACATCAACTCCAACAGCGTTGATTTTGTCTCGTCAAAATATCACTAACCTCCCGTCTAAAGCTGATCGTTACAGCGAAGCTTTACAAGCTGGAAAAGGAGCATACATTGTAACGGATTGCGAAGGTACTCCTGATGTAATCTTATTAGCTAGTGGTTCGGAAGTTAGCACTTTGGTTGCCGGCGCTGCATTATTAGAAAAAGATGGCGTTAAATGCCGCATCGTTTCAGTTCCTTCTGAAGGTTTATTCCGTTCACAAAGTGCAGAATACCAAGCAGAAGTGCTTCCTACAGGTGTGAAAAAATTCGGTATGACTGCCGGATTACCTGTTAACCTGGAAGGCTTAGTTGGTGCAGACGGAACAGTGTTTGGACTGGATTCATTTGGTTACTCAGCACCTTACAAAGTGTTGGATGATAAATTAGGATTCAACGGACAAAACGTTTACAACCAAGTAAAAGCATTATTGGCATAAATTATACCAATATCGAGATATAAAAAGGCCGGAGTTTCCGGCCTTTTTTCTGTGAAAGTCTTTTTCAAGATGCGTTGAAGAGGATCGATTCTGCTCCAATAAATTTCCGCTAGCCTTACCAGACGGGTTTTCATCTTTGGCTTGCCCCAAAGACGAAACAGAAAACGCAAGGCTGTTTTTTGTTTTCAGGCGTCAGCTCCCGAAAGCTAAGTTCAGCCGGGTGATCTCCTCCTCACGTCGGAGCTTCCCGGTTTCACTAAGCTTCCGGTTCGCTTCCTACCCTCGATAAAAAGTAGGCCGAAATCACTTCGAGTAAGTTCCCATCTCCATTCG
>NZ_JBZQJF010000014.1:0-11882 GCF_059905295.1 Mangrovibacterium sp. | reverse complement strand
AGCTTTTAACAATAAGAACCCAATTCATTTGCAATTTACCTGATCATGATCATCAAGAAGAGGATCTGCTCAATAGCCTCGGCTTTAGTCTGTTTCTCAGATCCAAATTTCGGGAACACAGCATTTCAACTATTCCGTGGTCCCTAATTCTTGTCCAACTGGCTCAAAAGCGCTTGATCATAAAGCGGTTTCAGCTCGTTGTAAATCTCAATTGCAGAAGCATTACCTTCCAAAGCCTTTTTCTGTACCTTGTAGAAGTAGGCCTGTGCAGCCTGAAAGGCTTCGTGCCCAAAAACATCAGCCAACTGTCTTACAACCGGCAAAGCCTGACAAACCACTATCCTCAACTTTCGGTACTCCTCCTGCTCCACCTCACTCAGCTCATTCCGAGCCTCATAAACAGCAATCTGCTCCAAAATCAAACTGATCTCTTTGGCCAGCTTTAACGCTAATTGATGTAGTTTTTTTTGTTCGTCTGTATTCATGTCAGATCTTCTTTTTAATAATAAATACAGCAATTTGAGCATTAATGTTCCCGAAATTTGGGGTGATCATGAAAATCGATAAAACCTTCAATGCACTGTAGAATTTTTCTTATCAATGTATTACTAAATCTGTCTCGCCTAATAAAGTTACGACATTGTTTTATTCAACTCCAAATATTCGTACAATAAAATGAATATAATTTCCAGCACATTCATAAAAAAAAAATACATAATTCCGGGAAATCACCAGTCGGGAGATAGGCTGAATATGCTGTTGTCTCTGTTATCAGTGGTTATCAGGTGTAGTCTTCAAAATATCCCTGCAAAATGCTAAAAAGATAGCGGCTTATGCTTACTTGCGTTCAAGGGCTAAAACAAGGACTACGAAAGGCGGTTTATTAAATGCTACCTGCCATTTGTAAAAACGATCCGTATCTTTCACCAAAATGCTCCGTATCTTTTGGGCAAAAGATACGGAGCATTTAAAATTTGTTCTATAGTCTTTTTTTAAAAGATACTGAACTTTTAGAAATTGTTCTATAGTCTTTTCCTGCACCTGGTTATTTCTTCCTGAAATCATCCCTACAAGGTTAAAACAATCCATGAATCTAGCAGAAAGAGTCAAACTGAAAATCGGGAATATTCGGAATATACTGTTGTCTGGCTGACTTCGACATCTTCCGAAGAAAGATGACAAAAGACAGCCTCCTTGCATTCACTGACTTTCAGAAAAGGACTAATTGGAGATTACTTAAAGCAGAGGGAAAATTTTATGAAATAGTTAGAGATAATAAAAAAGCATTAGGAAAAAATTATTGGAACTTCCTTAAACCCCAAAAAACTATTTCAACCGATCAAGAAAGGATTTCATTTTTTGTAGCTCGCCCAAATACAAATGGCAATAGGATCCCCAGGCATTATTTTTCCGAAATACGGGCATATCAACAAGACGATGTCGAGCAGTAAATACGATCACCTTGGTCTGATTCTTTTCGTTCGAATTTAAGGTTGAATAATGAAATTCATGTCCTCGCCATTCGTGCTCACCATCAACCAGCTTTCGATACCCGAGATTAAGTTTCATATCGGTAAAAGATGTTTCGAATTGAAAAGCCCCAACCATCGGGAAGCTAATCCCTTGTTTATTGGTAATCGACTGTCCCAGATACATCATACCACCACATTCAGCAACCGTTGCTTTGCCAGAATCAATATGTTGCCGGATACATTCGTGCATTGATTCGTTAGCAGACAATTGCTCTATGAACAGTTCGGGATAGCCCCCCGGCAACCACAGTAAATCGGCATCAGGGAAATTTTCATCCTCCAAAGGACTAAAAAAACAAACTTCTCCCAGCTGATTCAGCGCATCAAGATTGGCCTGATAAGAAAAGTTAAAAGCCCGGTCACGTGCATAAGCAACCTTTATTTTACCTCGTTGACTTATTTCTTCCTTTAGTTCAACTTCGGAAGTACAAAGCGAACCTATCGATAACAACTCATTCAAATCGACATGACGTTCAACAAGCGAGGCAGCAATAGACACCGGATGGTCATCACCCAATTCCTCCGGCATAAATAAACCTAAATGACGCGACTCCATTGTCAGCCTTTCATCTCTTGGGATATAACCCAATGAACGAACACCAACATCCCCGGCAGCTTCCTTCAGATAGTTATAATGAGCAGCACTCCCCACTTTATTGAAGATGACTCCCGCCAAGTTCAAATCCGGATCAAAGTTTTTAAATCCATACAACAACGGTGCTGCAGAGTAAGCCATTGAGCCTGCATCTACAACTAAGATCACCGGTAAGTTCAAAAGTTTAGCCAAAGCGGCTGAACTACCATCCGACTTCCGGGCGCCATCAAAAAGCCCCATTACTCCTTCAGCTACGGCTACATCAGCTTTGGAGGCATGCTTGGCAAACAGTTCCCGGACATGTGTTTCGGATGCCATCCAGCAATCCAGATTGTACGAAGGTTTACCTGCCACAATACTATGATGTTGCGGATCGATGTAATCAGGACCTATTTTAAAAGGCTGAACCTTTAGGCCACGAAGTGCCAATGCTCGCAAAATACCGAGCGTCACAATCGTTTTCCCGGAATTACTTTTTGGGGCAGCAATCAGAAATCCTGCCGTTTGATGTTGCTTTTCTGTTATCATTCAGATTAAAAGGTTAGTACCCCAAAAGGATCAAGTCTCCGTTCAAACAAGCAGCATAAATAAAAGAGTTAGACTTACGCATAACTCTTCCCAAATACATGTAAGGCTACTTATCAGTCTTTTACCCGATTAAAGCGCAGGGTTTTCACCATCCAATCGGGCAGGGATTTTTTCGGATCACGACCTTTCAGGTTCATGTACCAACCCAGTTTTTCGATGATCGGTAATTTGTGCGTTTCAACAAATTCGATTGGTGTTCCATCCGGATCCGAGATATAAGAGAAATGACCAGCAGCAACTCCCATATCGAAACTATCAGCTGAATTAACAGTGAAAGGAAAGCCTTTTTCATCACATTCTTTTTGAAGAAACTCCATTCCCTGAATATCGAAACACAAGTGAATGTACCCCAACTCTCCCCAAATACGGTCACGGAAAATCTGGTCAGTTTTGCGTTCCGTCGCTTGTACCAGCTCAATTTGAGTTGGTCCCAATATTTTACTAAAAGGGCCAGTCCGAGGTTTATGCTTCAGTAAAACACGTCGGTATTTTTCAGTTCCTCCGGGAAGAGCACCAAAATCCTGGAACGCACCCATTTCGTCGTAAATCACTTCATCATACTCCAAAATATCCGAATAAACCTTTCGAGCCTCATCAATATCGGAGACACCAATCACAACACCGGCAACTCCACCTGTTGCTGACCTCTGCTCCACATAAACATGTGTGTCTTCCACAACCTCGAAAATATTATTGTATGGATCCAGCAGATAGTAATGTAAACTTCCTTGTGGATCATTAGTCGGTTGATTAAGAATATTCACCCCCATTGCCTGATGGGCATCAAAAGCTTTTTGAACATCGCGGCATTTCATCTTGATGATAAATATTCCGGCATCGCCTAACCGGACATCAAAGACAGGTGCTTTGGGAGTCATGCCTGTATGTTGCCAGATCTCAAAGCCACCACCGCCTTCCATATTCATAGCCAAGGCAGCATATCGGTCACATTCCTGACCATTCGTATAATGCTTCATGAGTTTGGCCGTAGCAGTATCTTCAAAAACGTTGATATCCATACCAAACACGTTCCGATACCATTTCCAGGCCTCTTTGGCATTCACCACGCCAACACCGACTTGCTGAATACCAACAATATTTTTTTTCATAGAGAGATTCTATTTTGAGAGCCTAAGCTCTAGTTTTTAATCTTAGTCACCAACTTAAAAAACAAAGCCGGCAAAAAACGACGAATATGGACCATCAGTAATTCTTTCTTTCCAACCAATACTTCTTTTTTGTTCTTTTTGATCGCCTTCACAATTTGCAAAGCACATTCATCAGCTGGCATACCATTGGCTTGTCCATCGTCCATTTTGTTGTAGGCTTCCCCGGTCTCTGTAAGGGCATTCTTCGAAACATTTGTATTCACACGTCCGGGTGAAACAATGGTAACATCGATATGATCATTCACCAACTCTGCCCGCAAAGCCTCAAAATACCCCTGTACAGCATGTTTTGATGCACTGTAAGCCGTTCGCCACGGAAAACCAAACTTCCCCGTAATACTGCTAATTACCACCAAATGTCCATCCTCTTGCTGGAGCATTTGTGCCAAAACAAGCTTTGTAAGCGTAATTACACTGAAAAAATTCAACTCCATAATCTCACGATCAATCTCTATCGGAGTTTCTTTGGCTAATGACCGTTGACTACGGCCAGCATTATTGATCAGAAAGTCGATACGCCCCGTTTGTTTAATCACCGACTGAAATGCCGGGTTCAAATCATTCATCTGGGAAAGGTCGATGGTCTGTACCCAGCATTTTGGTGTATATTGCAAGCACTTTTGTTGAACCTCGGTAAGTTTAGCCTGATTCCGAGCCGACAAAACAAGGTAAGCACCTTCGCGGGCAAATGCTAAGGCAAGCGCCTCGCCAATGCCGGAAGAAGCCCCGGTAATCCACACAACTTTTTCTCTCAGATCTTTCATTCCTTGAATATAGTTTAAAAGCTCATTTCCGTTCGGAAAAAGATACCATTTTTATCGGCAAACTCACTGTTCCTGTAGGTACCTCCCAACTGACGCACATACTCAACCCGCAACACCTTGAAAATATTAGTTACCCCAAAGCCAATTTCAGCATAGGGAGCATTTTTCTCGTTATGAAAAAAGTCGGGCAGATCGAATACTCCATGATAAGAATTCGTCAGTTTTCCGTAGTGTGCTTTCAGCGACACGATCTCGCGCAGCTTCAATTTACGAATCAACGGAATTTTATTTAAAACCACACCTCCGCCATTCAAGTGGGCATGTAAATTAACATAGGCATTATGTGCAAACGAGGCATGGTGTAATAAATTGAACCGGAACTTAGCATAGCCCAACGACATTGAACCAACCGGCAAATCCAGCTGATCATAGGGTGCATTGCCAAACAAGTACCCGCCATTCAACATGTAGTTTATAAACATTTGGCCCAGTAAAAAGCGCCCCTGGATTGATGAATGAAAACGAGCATACAAATCCTGATCACTGCCCATTCCCGGAACAGACACACGGCCTAAGTCAACACCCACGTTAATAACCGGAATTGGATCGACGTAGTAAATCCGATCGAAAAAATACCTGTCGTAATGCTGTCCAAAAGCGAAACGGGCATCCAGAAGCACACCATAATTGAAATATTCATCGTAGTCCACTCCGTTTTTAGTGAACGACACATAAGGTGTATCAAAGTTCCAGTCAAAATAAGGTGAAGCCTCGAAGTGCAAATCGTTCGAGGTATTATACTCAATACGTCCTTCCAGGTATTTTTCCTCCTTCAAGTAGGGATTTTTCTCCTTCGTCGTAAATATCGCGATAAAGTTACTGTTCCCTTTATTGTTCGGATTATGCTTGACAAAACGCAAAAAACGATCCTGCGAAATCAGGCTGTAATCGTTGTAGTAGCGAAACCGAAGTAATAACTTATCCGTTTTCCCGGGCTGAATGTCAACGTTCGCTCCGAACTTAAATTCCTCATTTTTGGTACCGTAGCCCAGAAAACCACCAATTGAATAGCGTTCAAACATTTGCTCACTTGTCCGTAGCGGAATTGAGATCCGGTTACCTTCAATCTTATTGGTGGAATAGATATCAAATACGGGCCCGACATCAATCTTTCCCAGGTTGTAGAAACTGGTCAATGCAACCCCGCCAATTCGATCAACATTCTTCACAATAGGAGCCTTTTTTAGATTCGTGACACTCTGATAAGTATCATCATCCAAATGACGAACATCAAACTCCGGTTGTGTTTTCCAATCCCTGGCAGCGACATCAGCCAACCGGGAGGATGTTGAATAGCTGGTCGTCTTATTAATTAACCAGTTACCACTCGAAACATTTTCGAGACGTTTGGAACTATAGGAATTTGTTGAATCCTTATTCGACTTCAACGACATGTTAATATCAACCTTCTGTACATCGTAGAAGTAATTACCGTCTTGGTCGATCTGATATTTGGCATTACCGTGAAAACCGTTAATGAAATTCAGGTTTGCCTTACCCGATATGTAGGCTTCAATTTTGCACAGGGCGTAATTCTCTGCATCGACTGTAAAACTACCAGAAAACAAGGGATTCCTGGGATTTTTCGGGGCATAGGTCAGATGATAATATTTTCGGCCGTTCTGAAAAATAGTGTCGTTGAAATAAATATCATAAAACAGTAAGGCCGTTTTGCTAATTGGTGATACATATCCCCGGTCCATAATCTGGATGTGCTCCTTGTAGAAATCCATATCGACAGCCACATTTTTCAACACAAAACTCTCGATAAAAGACTCTGAACGCGGGAAAATACCATCTTTCTTATCGTAAACAATTTCTGCAGAATCACTTCTGACATTTTCAGCGACCTCTTCCAAATAAATCGGAGAAAAGCGCATGTCCTGTCCTTCCAGACTGACTGTCACATCAGACATGTTATTGAAAAAACGACTAACCTTCGCTGTTGTATCTACGGCGATATACACCGTTGTATTTTCGAGCATCTTATAAGCAGGAACCTTCTCCAGCTTATCATGGTTCTCCTTTTTGTGTTTCTGGATCTGATTAAAAACAACCCGTGCAAAGGGTATATCCGACTTTACAGTAACTTCATCGATCTGCTTCACATCTTTCTGCATATCAACAGTCAACACATTCTTTTGATTTTTCTTCAGAATGAATTCCTGCTGAGTAAAGCCAACTGCCGAAACAACAAGTGTATCTCCTTTCGGTGCCGGTATGCTAAACCGTCCATCCAACTCCGATTGCGTTCCTTGCATAGTTCCTTTAATCCAAATATTAGCAAAAGGAATGGATTCTTTGGTGTCGGCTTCCCGAACAACGCCGGTAACAGCTTGACCAAAAACAGCGGAACTTACAACAACCGCAAAAATGGCGATAGTAAATATCCTTAACATTGAACCGAACTTTATGATCCGCTTTTCTCGCTCCTTAACAGCCAGTAAAGTCCTTTTACGCCAATACGAATATCATCGAGGCGCAACAACACTAGAATCTTCTCAATATACGCGAATGCACCCCAACCAACTGCCAAATAATACATCCACTCATAAAAGCCAAATACAAAAAGGACAAAGAAGAAAATGCTTTGGATATAACCGGCTGAAACCGCCGAATAGAGGTGTAATCCCGGGATTTTTCCAAACCGGGTGAACGCAACAATATAACTCAATACGAAAACGGTCAGGAACAAATACAAGATCCAGGCATGAGGCTCAATTTCGGTCCATTTAAACAGAAATAAACCAAGTAATGCCATGGCATAAGTACAAATATCGGCCAGGTTATCAAGCGCTGCTCCGAAGTTGGTTTGCAACTTAAAATAACGCGCTATATTACCATCGAGCACATCGCTGACCAAGCTAATACATAAAAAAACCACGTAATATTTTTCTTGTCCTGTCAGTGCAAAATAAAAGATCAGCGGAAATGCCAGCAACCGATATAAACTAATCAGGTTTGGCACATTTATAATTTTCTCTCCTCGAACTGTTATCTGTTTCATTGTTTTGTCTTTGTGGGTGATTAACAAGCTACTTTGGCTTTTTTATCTGAATTTTCATTCAGGAAGTAAGTGATCATACGATGAATGGATTCTGCTGTAGCTTCATTGTTATCCACCTCCATTACTTCATCTAGTTTTGTTGTATCGAATTGAATATTTGTACCTGTATAACTCGCGGTAAACGACATTCCGATTGAAATAATCCGCTCATGAACGCTCATCTCAGATTTTTCAAGATCCATTTGCGGATGTAGTTCGATAGGTAACAGTTGATGCAAACTGTTCAGAATATCACTATTGTAGACAACACTTTTAGCTACAATATTCAAAATAACCGGTAACTGTTTAATCGTCACGGTCTGCATCAGGTAGCTCACCACTTTATCAATAGGAATCAGGTTTTGAGTTGACTCCGGATTAACTTTAATCCTTAATTTCAAGTTCGGGTTGCGAACAGCCAAACTCTGAATACGACGCGAAAAATCGAAAATACCGTAATCGGTTTTGGTTACCCCTGTTATATTATTTCCAACAACCTGTGACAGACGCAGAATATGGGCATTCAAACCCTCGTTCTCCATATGCTTGCGAATCAGGTTCTCTGCATAACGTTTTGATTGCTCGTAGTAATTGCGAAATTCCTCAATATCGGCAATATCATAAAACTTCTCTTCGAAACGACCAGCCATTTTACCGCATGAATAGGCCGTACTAATAAAGAAGAAGCGCGAGTTACTGCCAGCATATTTCGAAAATACAGCAACCGAGTTTTCTACTCCGTCCATATTGGTTTGAAAAATCTCATCCTTTGCTTTAAAATCGTATTTCAAACTGGCAGCAAAGTGATAATAATCAACATCTCCCTGGAATAATTCGGTTAGAGTTTCTTCCTGTAAACCGAAATTTTCATCCAACAGCGAGTAATCAAACACCCGTAAATTTTTTGGTGTCGAAAATGCACCTTCATTAATGTCTGCCATTACATCATGCATTCTTTCGTCAGCCGAGTATTTCTTATTACCTCGTACCAATGCAATAACTTCATAATGTTGCCTCAATAACTCGTTGATAAAGTTTGATGCCACATAGCCATTTGCACCGTTTATAATGATTCTCTTCATGAAAGTATTTTTTTTTGGTTTCCCTTTTTAATTGTTTGTTTCAAGGCTTTAATCGTATCTTATTGTTTCTTTAACTCAAGTTACGTAAGAAAAGTTCTATAACCAAAGTAGTAGTACCAAAACTACACTTAAGGGTATACTTAAATTATCAGAACCTCTCCAACTGAAAAACTCGGCCAATGTACTGACCACGGCAATAACCATCGCCAGCCAAAATGTTTTAAAGTCGAATGACACCCGATGAAAATATAAGGCGATGAGGCTGATCACAAAGCTTGTTACCAGGAACGCCCCAGATCCCAACCAGGTTTTGTCGTACTTATGACCGAATAGCTTAATTCGTCCATTATAGTTTTTAATATTAATACCTAAGATAGCTGCCATTGGATCACATACTGCCAAAATAAGCATAGGCAAAATGAAAATAAACTTATTATTCAGCTGGCTTGCGATTAGAAATGTAACATAAATGGATAACGGAAGCAAATAACTTCCCACCGACTTCCTTTCGATATCGTGAATCGATTTCAATTGTTTGCTATACTGGGTTACAAACAGTACGGCAAAAAACAGCACTGCTAAAACCAGAATGTACCAATGTGACGGGAAGATATACGGGAAAGGAACCACAGCAAGGGTTGCCACAAAATGTGCAAATTTACGAGTAAATTCACCTTTCAAATTTAACCGTCTATAATTAAGCTCGTTAAATATCAACAACAAGACAATTCCGATTAAATAGACAATCGACAGAACAACAATATTTCCCATTTCACTTTTATTCTTCTATTAAAAATTCAAGAGATAAACACTAAATGCCACCCAAGCCCCACCAGCAATCAGGCTATCGAATCGATCGAGAAAACCACCATGCCCCGGGATCAACTTGCTGTAATCTTTTACCTCGAAGCGACGCTTATAAAAAGAGGCAGCAATATCGCCCAGAAAGGCAAAAACAACAATCCCAACAGCCAGAACCACGGCATTCACAAGCGTTCCTTGGTAAAGGCTATTCAAAACAAAAGAACTGGCTATAGCAAATAAAGCTCCTCCAACAACTCCACCCAACGTTTTATTCGGGCTTACCCGCGGCAAAATTTTTGTTTTCCCGAACAATTGTCCACTGATCTGGCTAAAAGCATCGAAAATTGAAAGTACTAAAAAAGCATACAATATCAATTCCTTGGGCAGATGACTAAACAAAAAGAAGCCAATCATCAGCAAAAAATAAACAGCCAGCGAGGCTAAGAAAAAGGGCTTGTGTGCCCTGTTTCGCAGCCGGAAAAGCTTAAAAAGTTCGTAAACTCCAACAAGACCAATAACCAAGGCGATATAATGAAATGCCACCGGGTTAATAGTAATGCTAAAAAACAAAATATTAATAATAAAGAAATATGCGATGAACTTGGTGTAACTCTCGCGGGCAACTACCGGATCCTTCTTTCGGTTTATCAAATAAAAACCAATTCCACCAAGAACAAAATATGCAAGTATTATAAAGTATATCGTTTTAATCATAAGCAATTCGTTACTATCCTACAATCATTAAAATTCCTAAGGCAACCATAACAAGAGCATATCCATAACGTGCCTTATTTTCGGAGCTATCAATGCGTTTTGACTTAGACAGCAAACGCGGACCTGCAATCGCTCCCAGAGTGGACCCTGCGGTCAAAAAATAAACCAAAGTCAAATCAATCTGTCCCACAAAAACATGAGCCCCAATCGCAAAAATGGTATTCACTAAAACAATCAACAACGATGTTCCAATGACCAACTTAATCGGAATCCGCAGCGAAAACAAACCAGCTAAAACCGGAGCAGTTCCACTTGTTCCAAAAGTACCTGTAATTAAACCTGCAAAAAAGCCAAAAAATGAGCTCTTTGTAACCATGGCCCCCTTTGTTAATGCAGCAACCTCCTCTTTGGTTTCTTTCTTTTTATATGTACTGTAGATGATATTTCCCGCAATCAGAATCGAGTAAACACCAAAACCTGCTTTCAACTGTTCCGAACTAATTCTACTTGTAATTGCAGTTCCGGCAAAGGCACCTGTAATCCCAACTATAACAAATAGCGTGGCAACCTTCAAATCAACATTTCCGTTTCGATAATGCCCCAATGATCCCACCATGCCTATAGGTAAAGTAGCAACTAATGAAGTAATCACAGCCGTTTGCGCAGAAGCATGCATAAGAAGTGTCAAAATCGGCAAAAAGAAAAAGCCTCCTCCTCCACCCAGCATCGTACCGAACAGACCGATTAAGAATCCTAAGACAGGCAATAAAAAATAAATCGGCTCAACAGAGGAATGAAAGAGCATATTCTTTAGTCGTTAATAATTTGGATGAAAACCCACTATTTCATGTTTGCTTCTAATCGAAAATATAAAGAACTCGACACTACAAGAAACGAGATGAAATATATAAATATATAGATGTGCAAATATAGTTTTGAAATCCGATTCACGAAAAAAAATCAATCAACAAATCCATTTAGACTAGCACAACTAATGTAAAATACTGAAACAAAACACACACGCCTTACAATAATTTCAAATTTAGACTACTTATGAACAACTAGTCCAAAAGAAAAGCATGAAAAAACCAGAATAACTCATTCCGATATCTCACACTCCTAACCGACCATTTCAGTATTCTAGTAGCAAACTTAGAAATTTTTATTCAATATTTAATACTTCTTTACTGCTCTCCTTAACCGTAAATTCACATGAAACAAGCTTACCAAACTCACAAAAATCTACAAATAAAGAGAGTTGAAAACGAGGCTTGTTTATCTAAATTAACAAAACACCGAAAATCATCCATGGAAAAATAAAAGGAGAACATATCAAGCTGGTAAAATGAAAAAATAAGAGGAGCAACTCTTGCGAATTGCTCCTCTTTTGGTGACTCAGCTGGGGTTCGAACCCAGGACCCCATCCTTAAAAGGGATGTGCTCTACCAGCTGAGCTACTGAGTCATCCTCTGTATGTGTTGCCTTTTTTGTTAAAGGCGCTGCAAAGGTAAAAACTGAATTTCTATCT
>NZ_JBZQJF010000013.1:0-11204 GCF_059905295.1 Mangrovibacterium sp. | reverse complement strand
AGTTTAAGGATATCTTCTTGGGTAACGAACCGGCAAAATCGACTCGTGTGGCCGATACGCAAAAATGTTTGCGTGTGAGCGGTAAGCACAACGATTTGGAAGAAGTGGGCCATGATACCTATCACCATACCATGTTCGAGATGCTTGGAAACTGGTCGTTCGGTGATTATTTTAAAACTGAAGCGATTGATTGGGCCTGGGAGTTTCTGCACGTAAAGATGGGAATTCCGGCTGACCGGATGTATGCAACTGTTTTTGAAGGAAGTAAGGATGATAACCTCGGGCTGGACGAAGAGGCCAAGAATTTGTGGTTGAAACATCTTCCGACAGAGCGGGTGCTGCATGGTAATAAGAAAGATAACTTCTGGGAAATGGGTGATACAGGCCCTTGTGGTCCTTGTTCCGAAATTCATGTTGACCTGCGTGATGATGCTGAACGGGCAAAGATCTCCGGAGCTGAGCTGGTGAACAAAGACAACCCACTGGTGATCGAAATCTGGAACCTGGTATTTATTCAGTTTAACCGTAAAGCTGATGGACGCCTGGAAGAACTTCCTGCGAAACATGTTGATACAGGTATGGGCTTCGAGCGTTTGTGTATGGTGTTGCAAGGTAAAAAGTCGAATTACGATACCGATGTTTTCCAAACCATTATTGCTAAGATTTCAACCCTTTGTGATATAAAATACGGCGATAGCGAGAAAACAGATATCGCGATGCGTGTGATTGCCGATCACCTGCGGGCCATTTCGTTTGCCATTGCCGATGGGCAACTGCCGTCGAACAATAAAGCCGGCTACGTGATCCGTCGTATCTTGCGTCGTGCGGTTCGTTACGGCTACACCTTCCTGAATTTCCGCGAAGCTTTCATCTATAAACTGGTGGAAGTTCTGAAGGAGAATATGGGCGAGGCTTTCGCGGAGCTACAGGCACAGCAGGTTTTAATTGAGAAAGTAATTAAGGAAGAAGAAGAGAGCTTCCTGCGTACTTTGTCAACCGGTATTAAATTGCTGGATGATATTATTGAAAAAGCGAAAGCTGAAAATAAATCGGTTGTTGAAGGTAAAGATGCGTTTACCCTTTACGATACCTTTGGTTTCCCGTTTGACTTAACCGGCTTGATTGCCCGCGAAAACGGAATGACCATTGATGAGGCTGCTTTTAATGCCGAAATGGAAGCTCAGAAAAACCGCTCAAGAAGTGCGGCCCAGCAGGAAACAGACGATTGGGTAGAACTGATGCGTATTGAGTCAACCGAATTTTTGGGTTACGATAAACTGGAATCGGATGTTCACATTGCCCGCTACCGGAAAGTAACGCAGAAGAAAAAAACATATTACCAGTTGGTGTTCGATCAAACGCCGTTTTATGGCGAGTCCGGTGGTCAGGTAGGTGATCAGGGCTACCTGGAAGCCGGAAGTGAGCGGATTCGGGTTTTCGACACCCAAAAAGAAAATAACCTGATTGTTCACCTGGTTGAAAAAGTGCCGGCCGATGCCGAGCGTTCATTCAAAGCAGTTGTTGATGTTGAGCGCCGAAAAAATATTGCGAATAACCACACCGCAACTCACTTGTTGCACGCCGCTTTGCGCGAAGTGTTGGGGACGCATGTTGAGCAAAAAGGATCGCTGGTAAATGCCGATCACCTTCGTTTCGACTTCTCCCATTTCCAAAAAGTGACCGAGGAAGAATTGGCCGAAGTGGAAAAACTGGTGAACGAGAAAATCCGTCAGAATGCAGCGCTGGAAGAAAGCCGTGCAGTACCAATGGATGAAGCCAAAACACTTGGTGCCATGATGCTGTTTGGTGAAAAATACGGCGACAAGGTGCGGGTGATTAAGTTTGGCGAGTCGGTAGAACTTTGTGGTGGAACCCATGTGCAGGCAACCGGTCAAATCGGGATGCTGAAAATTGTTTCCGAAAGTGCAGTAGCTGCCGGTATCCGTCGTATTGAAGCGGTTACAGCCGGACGTGCTGAAAGTTATATCAACGATCGTTTGAATCTATTGCAGCAAATTAGAGATGCCATTAAAGGATCGCAAGATGTGCTGGATGGCGTTGTAACTTTGATGAGCCAGAATCAGGAGCTGTCAAAACAGATTGAAGGCTTCGAACGCGAAAGTCTGAAGATTGCCAAATCGAATCTGAAGAGCCGTGTCATGATGGAGCGTGGGGTGAATATGATTGCTGAAATTATTGATCTGAATAATGCAGCAATGATTAAAGACCTGGCATTCCAGCTGAAAGGAGAGATCGACAACTTATTCCTGGTGCTTGGCGCTGAAGTAAACGGGAAACCTCTGTTGACCGTGATGATTTCAGAGAATATCGTGGAAGAAAAAGGCTTACATGCCGGCAAAATTGTTCGCGAAGCAGCGAAAGAGATGAAAGGTGGCGGCGGTGGTCAACCATTCTATGCAACAGCCGGAGGTAAAGATGTTAGTGGCTTGCAGGCTGCTATCGAAAAAGCCGGTTCTTTTCTGAACTAAGATTTTAGACAAAGCAAAATATGAAAAAGCTATCGGGCCGCCGGTAGCTTTTTTTTTCGTTTAAAACAGAAGTTTGTCACTCGGCTTGCCCGGCTGTAACAATAGGCTTCGAACTTTTCCCTCGTTTGTAAGCTGGATGATGTTTTGCTGATCCTGGTAGATCCCGAAGAAAAGTGTGCTGCTTGCTTCAAAGCTTTGAATCCGATCAATCTTGTCAAGCTCAATGTAGCACCAAAGTGCATCGCCATCGCGTTCTTTCCCGATAAAATTCAGAACTTGTTTTGCGCCGTTTACTACAAAGGAAACATGTTGGTTCAGGTAGCTTTCGAGAAATTGTTGTGCTCCTTCCTTTTCATCTTTCTCCCCAAAATGTTGATCCGGGATAGCCTGCTTACTCAGGGCCAGGTCTAAATCATCAATGAATATTTTCAAGGCGATCTCCAGGCTGTGATGATCGCTGTTGTACTTTACTTCGCACATACTCACATGAAAAGGATGTGCAAGAACTTCCTGCTTTGTAACCAATAGCAAGCTTATTGTGAGTAAAATGAAAAATAAAGCCTTCATTTTTGCCTGTTTTTGTGTAATAGATTGGTGAATTTGCTTACAAATCTGCAAAATCTAAATCAAATTGTATAAACTCCGGAACAAACTTGTCTTTTCATGAGTACTTTTCATCTCTATTTGAAGTTAGGCTTCGAACATATCATTAACCTGAATGCTTACGACCATATTGTGTTTATTCTGGCACTTTGTGCTGCATACCAGTGGACGCAAATTAAACGTCTACTGATTCTGGTCACCGCATTTACCATTGGACATTCAATCACCCTGGCCTTATCGACCCTGCATTATATCCTGATTTCTCCGAAACTGATTGAATTTTTGATCCCTGTGACCATCTTGATTACGGCTTTGTCGAACTTACGCAAACCGACCTTCAACAGGCAGCTTTTTCTGTATGTGGTTGTTTTGTTTTTTGGATTGATTCATGGTCTGGGCTTTTCGAATTATCTGAAGGAACTGCTGGGAACGGAAACGTCAATTGTAGGACCGTTGCTGGCTTTTAACCTGGGGCTCGAGCTAGGGCAGTTGTTAATCTTAACCGGCTATTTCCTGGTGCTGACGATGTTGGTTCACCTTGTTCGATTTGAGCATCTTGCGTGGAAAATTTTTGTATCGGGAGCGGCAGCAGGTATTGCTTTAACCATCATTATTCAACAAGGATATATCACGGCGTGAACTTTTTTTAGAGAAAAGTGTAATTATTCCCAATTGAGCAATACAAATTGTTCGATAAAATCAATCCCTATGAGAAAAATGTATCTGGTGGCATTTCTTTTAGCCTGTTTTGTCAATGGCATGGCGCAGGAGAATACCAATCATAACAAGTTTCGTCAGTTGAAGCAGGAATTTGCAACGCCCAATGTTTACCGGACAGCTTCGGGAGCCCCGGGACATGAATACTGGCAGCAAAAGGCCGATTACAAAATTGCGGTGGCGCTGAACGACGAAAAGCAACAAATTCATGGTGAAGAAACAATCACCTACCATAACCAGTCGCCGGATGCTTTGGACTATTTGTGGTTGCAGCTTGATCAAAATATGCGGGCCCGTAACTCTGATTCACCTTTGACTTCAACCTCTCAATTGGGTAGTAAAGTTAGCATGTACCAGCTGAAGCATATTACGGGGAGCGACTTCGATGGCGGATTCAAGATTGAAGCCGTTAAGGATGCCAGGGGAAATTCACTTCCCTATACCATCAACAAAACCATGATGCGGATTGACTTGCCGACTCCCTTGAAGCCCGGCAGTTCGGTGAGCTTTTCGGTGAAGTGGTGGTATAACATCAACAACCGGATGACAGACGGAGGCCGTTCCGGTTACGAATACTTTGAGAACGATAGCAGTTACCTGTATACCATTGCCCAATTCTACCCGCGCATGTGTGTTTACAACGAGGTTGAAGGCTGGCAAAATAAGCAGTTTCTGGGGGCGGGCGAGTTTACCCTGACCTTTGGCGATTTTGAGGTGAGCATTACCGCTCCGGCCAATCAGGTGGTGGGAGCAACCGGCGTACTTCAAAATACAAATACCGTACTAACGAGTGAACAGCAGAACCGCCTTAAGAAAGCAGAGACAGCCGATGCCCCGGTTTTTATCATCAACCAGGATGAAGCAGACAAGGCTACTGCCAGCCGCACAAGCAAAACCAAAACCTGGGTCTATAAAGCTGAAAATGTACGCGACTTTGCTTTTGTGAGCTCCCGTAAATTTATTTGGGATGCCATGGGTGTGCAATTTGGCGACCGTACGGTGATGGCCATGTCGTATTACCCGAAAGAAGGAAACCCGCTCTGGGAGAACTATTCGACGAAAGTTGTAGCCCATACGCTTCGTACGTATTCACAACACACGTTTGACTATCCTTATCCGGTTGCGATTTCGGTACATACCAAGCAAATTGGCATGGAATACCCGATGATCTGCTTCAACGGTGGTCGCCCGGAACCGGATGGTACCTACAGCGAAAATACCAAAGCCCGCATGATCGGGGTGATCGTTCACGAGGTGGGGCATAACTTCTTCCCCATGATTGTAAACTCCGATGAACGGCAATGGACCTGGATGGATGAAGGCTTGAATTCGTTCCTTGAGTACCTGACTGAAAAAGCATGGGATGTTGATTTCCCCACGAACCGTCGCGGAGGTGAACCTTATTCCATTGTGGACTATATGAAGATGGACAAAAAATATTTGTCGCCCATTATGACCAACTCGGAGTCGATCCTGAACTTTGGACAGAATGCTTATCACAAGCCAACCGTGGCACTGAATATCTTGCGTGAGACCATTATGGGACGCGAGCTGTTCGACTATGCCTTTAAAGAATATGCCAATCGCTGGAAATTTAAGCATCCGTCGCCGGAGGACTTTTTCAGAACCATGGAAGATGCCTCGGGCGTTGACCTGGATTGGTTCTGGCGCGGTTGGTTCTATACCACCGATAATGTGGATATTGCTCTGGAAAAGGTAAGTTGGTATAAAGCCAATACCACCAACCCGGAGATTGAAAGGCCGATTCAAAAGGAACAGGATCTGGAAAATCGACGGTCGATTACAACCATGCGCAACGAGCTCGATCGGAAGAACAGCCTGGTTGAACGGGATCCTTCTACGAAAGATTTTTACAGCAGCTACGACGAGTATGCTGTTACCGATGACGATCTGAAAGCCTACAAAAAAGGGCTTGAAGGATACTCGGATGAGGAGTTGGCCTATCTGAATAATGGCGATAACTTCTACCAGTTGGATTTCAAAAATATCGGAGGCCTGGTAATGCCGTTGATTTTAAAGTTCGATTTTACCGATGGCAGCTCTGAAGAAATTCGTATTCCTGCCGAAATCTGGCGGAAGGACAATGACGAAGTCTCCAAGGTTTTTGAGTTTAAAAAGGAACTTGCCCGGGTAACACTGGATCCGAACCAGGAGACGGCGGATGTCGATATGGATAACAACTACTGGCCACCGCGGGTGCAACCAACACGCTTCGAGTTGTATAAATCAAGCAAGTGGAAGCAGTCGCAGCCAAATCCGATGCAGCAAAGCAAAAAGAAGGAAACCGAAAATAGGGAGTAGGAAAAAGGGAGAGGGGAAAAGTGAAAAGCAGCCTGGTGAGTTGGGGGACTCTACGGCTGCTTTTTGTATTTTATTCCGGCTGTCGATCGTTTGATGATTACCGGGATGTAGCCGGTGTAAGCTGTTGGTTTTGCAATTGCTTGAAAACAAAGATCAGGCTGCAGGCAACAAGCAGGTAAGCGGCACCAATCATGGCTGTATAGTTCACGCTGTTTCCGGCATCGATGGCAGCACCGCCGCTCCATGCACCAATGGCATTCCCCATGTTAAAGGCAATTTGCAGGAAGGCTGCCCCCATCATTTCACCGCCCCGCGAGTTTTGCAGAAGCAGTAACTGGGTTGGAGCCGAGAAGGCAAACAGCGAGGCTGCACAAATAACGAGCAGCAACAACGCCATCGGGGCAATACCTACGGCAAAGAATAGTCCAACCAAAGCAATGGCGGCTATACCCTGAACGCTGCTTAGCACGGTGGGCATGTCAAATTTATCCGACAGGCGACCGCCAATCAGGTTGCCCGTCACCATGGCCAGTCCGCACAAAACCATAATCCAGCTCATCGAATCAGCACTAAAGCCGCCCATGCCCGTCATCAGCGGGTTTACATAGCTGTACATACAGAAAATACCCCCATTGGCAAAAGCCGTAGCAGTAATCAGCAGCCAGGGCGACAGGTTTCTCATAAAGCCAAACTGGCCTCTCAGCCCGTTGTTGGGCAGGGCATCCATTTGCGGAAGCCAACGCATCATCGCCAGCAGGTTAAAGGCCCCCCAGGCGCCGGTAAACATGAAAATGATACGCCACGAAAAGTGGTTGCTCAGGAAGGTGCCGATGGGGACACCAGCCAGGTTGGCGACCGTCATGCCGGTTACCATTAAGGCCAGGGCGCGGGCACTCTTGCCTTTGTCGGCCAGCTTTTCGGCAACAATAGCCCCAACGCCAAAGAAGGCGCCATGGGGAAGTCCCGAAACAAAGCGCATGGTAAAAATAGCCCAGTAGCTGGGCGACAGCGCCGTAAAGAAATTGCCTAAGGCGTACAAAGTCACCAGCGCCAGCAAAATCTTTTTCAAAGGGTAGGTGCGGGCAATGAGCACCATCAGCGGAGCTCCAACACATACGCCAAGCGCATAGGCCGAAATTAAATGGCCGGCTTGCGGAATGCTAACGTTAAAATCGCGGGCTACATTGGGGAGAATCCCCATCATCACAAATTCGGCCATCCCTAATCCAAAGGTGCCGAACGAAAGGGTCAACAGACTTTTTTTCATCCTCTAATTGCTTTTCATGCAATACCAACTTCACGAATAACCTGTGTTGTTTGTTGAATTGAATTCAGGTTAATGGGTACTGTTTTCTAAATATTGTTTCAACGGCAAAATTACGCGCACTACAACAAATCAAAATCTGCCTGGTTGACTGCTCCCGCTAAATATTACGCAAACTTAATGGTGTGTTTACCTACCGGAATGAAAACAGGGGTAGTGTCGGGCAAACAGTTGTGCTTGCATAGGAATCCGATCTTTTCAAAAGATCGGATCTCTGCTGCTCATCCCCGGGTGATGCGGTTTGCAACCGCGTCTTTTGGCCATCTTTCAATTTATTATCTTTAAGGGAAATTCTTCAAAACAAAACCATGCAACCCATTATCGACCATATCCAGATTACCGTGAAAGACCTGGCACAGGCCGAAGCCTTTTACGATCAGTTTTTCCCCTTACTCGGCTTCGATCCCAAACGAAAGGTGAAGGCCCGTATTGCTGCGCACGATTTCGATGTTATTGAGTACTCCCATCCGCAGTTGGCCTTTGCTATTACCTCGCCCCGGCAGGCTTTTAAAGAAGAAACAGTTCACCGCCGCAAACCCGGATCCCTGCATCACCTGGCCTTTAAAGCTGAAAGCCGCACCGAGGTCGATCAACTGTATGAATCGCTGCTGACGATGGGGGCCACAATCGTAACACCACCTAAACTGTATCCCGAATACAGCCCCGATTATTATGCCGTATTCTTTAAAGATCCCGACGGAATTAAGTTTGAAGTGGTCTGTAACAGGCCCGAATAAATAGCCCGTGGCAAAATCCATTTACTAGGGATCCGATCTTTCGAAAAGATCGGATTCCTACTGTTTATCCCCGGGTGATGCGGTTTGCAACCGCGTCATTGGAGCATCCTTCACTTTTTTTTCTTTAATTTATTAAGCTTTAGCTGATCGCTCTTAGGCGCTTTTAGCAGCAGATTACAGATAAATCAGCGAAAATCGACTAAAAGCTATAGTATCAGCGTTTCATCATCGTTATATTTGCGAAGTATAATGAACGAAAATAGGACGCATGCGAAAAATTACCGCTTTTGTTTTTACCACGCTCAACGGCTATTATAAGGGTGTTGACGGAGATTTGGACTGGCATAGCAACGGGGCCGAGGAAATTGAATTTGCCCAAAATAAATTGCAGGAAGGCAACACCTTGTTGTTCGGTCGTAAAACCTTCGAAATGATGCGTAACTTTTGGGTGACGCCCATGGCCTACGAGCTTTTCCCAGCCGTAGCCCTGCGCATTAACCAAGCCGACAAACTGGTTTGCAGTAATACCCTGAAGACAACCGACTGGGCCAATACCGACATTCTGAGCGGCGACATTATTGCAAAAATCAAGGCTTTGAAAGCCACAGAGGGGAACGACATTACCCTGATGGGAAGCGGTAGCCTTGTGAAGCAACTGGCGCAGGAAGGATTAATCGACGAGTTTGAGCTGATGGTTGATCCCGTGGTGCTGGGGCAGGGCGAAACCCTGTTCGAGGGAATCGACAAAGAGCTGAACCTGGAGATTACCGATGCCCGCCTGTTTCGCGAAAGTGGCGTGTTACTCCTCTATTATAAAAAACTGGAAGCTTAGCAGGCATGAAAGGCTATAAATCGTTCGAAACCGAGCGCCTGCTGTTGCGGCCAACAATCGAGCAGGATGCCGAATTTATCTTCAAGCTAATGACTTCGCCCAAGTGGCTGGCCAACATCGGGTCGCGTAACTTGAAAACACCCGACGATGCGGAGCGGTATATTCACGAACGTATGATGTCGCAGATGGCGCGCCTGGGCTTTGGCAACTACACCGTCATCCGGAAAACCGATGGTGTCAAAATGGGCGTTTGCGGTTTGCACGATCGCGAAGGGCTAAACGGGATTGATATCGGTTATGCCTTCCTCGAACAATACGAAGGAAAAGGTTATGCCATTGAAGCAGCTCAACGCATTAAGCAGGCTGCCTTCGACGATTTCATGCTGACCGAACTTTATGCCATCACCACCCACGGGAATTTGCCATCACAGCGCATCCTCGAAAAACTCGGACTCGAGTATGTGACCACCGTTCAGCTCGAAGGCGACGACCAGGAGCTTCGCCTGTATGTGCTGAAACCCGAAAACGAGTAGATTCTGATTAAAACCAGAACAAAGCCCTGCTTGCACCCTGCGAGCAGGGCTTTTTTGTTGCAGCCTGCCTCAAAACACCTTTCGTGATTATTGATAATTAATCAAAATTGTTTATATTACTATACGGTTTATGAAAACCGGTATGGACGATCGATAAAATTGTAGAATACAGGATAGTTTAATCCTTTTGTTATTGAGTTTTGGAAGAATGAATGAGTATAGGAGTTCTCGTTCGGTATTTTGTTTTTGTAAAGAACAGAAAATTTAGTGTGAACCGTCACTCGGGCGAGCTATCCGAGATTCGGATTCAGTCACCCGGGACTTGGGAAGTGATTTCTTAGGCTCGGATTTGTTGAACCGGGTCCCGGTTAGCCCCATCCGAGGCTCGGATAAGCCACCCTGAAACCCGGGCAAGGAATCTGAGTCTCGGGTGAGGACACCGGGGTGTCGGGGCGAGGTTTCCGAGGCTCAGGTAGCTCTATCGGGTGCCGGTTCAATATAAATCAGGCGGATATACTAGCAAAAAACCAAGCAATACAAATTATTCATTTAAAACGTTTAGCGTATGATTACAATCTCATTGTCAAGTTTGAAAAACAACGCCATGTATACCTTTTGTATGCGGGTGTATGAACTGATCATGTCTGCGAAAACAGTTGAAATGGGGATTGATCTCTATTTTAATCGTTTCGTGGGAGCCTACAGCAAATACCAGGAAGCGATGGAAAAATCGGTGTTAAGTGCAGCCGATGTGGCTCAAAAGGACAACTTTCGCGACACTATTTGGGTAGCCCTGCGCGCGCATGTGAAAAATTACCTGCGTCATCCGGATTTGGCACCTCAGGCGAAAGCTGTTTTAGCCGAACTGGATAAACAAGGTATAACTGTTTATGATCAGAGTTACGAAGCCGAAACGGCGATTATTAAAAATGTAACCACAACGCTCGAGACCGGCTTTGCCGACGAGCTGGCTGCGATACAGGCTACCGTGTGGTTCGACCTGCTGAAGGCAGCCAATGCCGATTTCGAAACGGCCCAGCGCAAAGTTAATGCGGCAAAAACCACCGCTAACGAAATTGATGCTGCCACAACCGTTCGGCCCGAACTGGAAGATGCCTTGCGCACGCTGCTTACTTTCCTGCCTATGCAGGCCGAAGTAACCGGCAACGCCGACCTGGAAATGCTGGTGAAAGAACTCGAAACCGAAGCCAGCCGCTTTTAATCAGCTCTGCTTATTTACCGGGTGACTTCGCGTCACCCGGTAAATAGACCAAAAACCTGGAAAATTAATTCACTTCTACCCCTCGTTTTTAACGAGGGGTTAATTGCTTGTCGTTTGCAACGACATTATCCATGATTTGAGTTGAACCGTACCTAATTGGAAACACAATGTCAGCTGACAACTACTATATACCGCGCGAGTCCCCCCTAGATTCCGCAAGAGCTAAAACCAAGGATATTTAATAAAACTACTCGGATCGATCACACACTTGCGGAATCTCGTTACAAACGAGGGGCAGAAAAGAGAAGAGGGGCAGAAGATTGCTAATCCAAAAAATTTCTTACGAAAAAAGCCCCGGGCTTTCCCCCAGAGCTCATAAATTTTCTTTTTCACTGGCGAATTCGCAAGCGCTGAATATCGTGGTT
>NZ_JBZQJF010000012.1:0-3152 GCF_059905295.1 Mangrovibacterium sp. | reverse complement strand
TGTGGTGGCAATTACCGGTGCATCCGTATCTACTTTCCAGTAGTAAGTTATGCTTACCGGGCTGGCGGCATTCAGACATTCGTCTTTTACATTGGCTGTCCAGGTTTGCATCATTCCACAGGAAGCGTTCGGATTCTCTACGGATCCTGCACTGGTTACCTCGATAGATGAACTGAGGTCTCCGTCGCACAGGTCTGAGGCGGTGAACACCGGTGGTGTGATCGTCGGGTTACAACCAAAGTCGGTACCGTCAACTGCTGTGGTGGCAATTACCGGTGCAGTTTTATCTCCTGTAACCGTAAACGTACCACTACATGAAACATTATCATGACATAGATCTGAGGCCGAAATTGAAACAGTTATAGCCCCACCACAACGATCAGGTGCACTTAGTTCGTCAAGGTTAGCAACTACATTTCCATTAACTGTATAAGTAATTGTCGGATTTGTTCCTCCAGTAACGCTAAAATCTTGTAACCATAAACCAAATGCATCATTAATATCGGCTTGAGAGGTACAAGGATCAATCGTCCTATCTGCTCCACATCCGACCTCCAGGTCCGGATAAAATGTAACAGTCACCATACTTGTATCACTCGTACAAGCACCGTTACTTGCAACAACCCAAAGGTCAGTCGTTTCAGTCGGAGTGAACGTGATACATCTAGCTGCTGCATCCTCACTCGTATAACCTTCAAATGGAGTTTTTGCAGTGGGATCGGTATACCAAGAGTAAGTTACCCCTTGTATATCTGCAGTATCAGCACACAATGTTACATCATTACCCGAGCATACAGATACGTCAGTTAAATTAACGGTTGGCGCTTCAATAAATGGACCACCTACAAAGTCATCTAACGAAGCTGTTAACTCTTGAGAAGAACGAGTTTCCAGCATAAATGTAGAACCGCAAAGATCTGTAATATCATAATCATATTGTATAAACTCTGCTATTTCTACATACCCCTCATAGAAGGTATTGGTCTCATATTGCGAAGTAGGGTAACTCCAATTCGATGGTACATTAGCCAAAGCATCGTTATTTTCTGCCACATTTCCGGTAACAGTCAATAGGTTAAAATGATCGTCCGGGGCAGATCCATCTCCATTCCCTGCTCCAACCCATTGATATACGGTAATGTTACCGTTTTTACCTCCTCCCGTGAAATCAGCTAAAATGAGAATATCGCCGGGATTCACATTATGAGGTGGAGAAAACATGCCTTTCCCCTTACTATTTACGGGTTGAGGTGCTGTTCCATCTAAAAAAAGCCAGAAACCAATTTGGGCATCACCATTATTCGACAAACGGTCACCTGCAAAAAACAGAACACCATCTTCAGTATCAAGCCAGATAGCCCCATTGGCAATATCGTTCTTGGCTTTAGTCTGCCCATAACTCCAAACCCATTCATCAGCAGGGATAATATCCTTTTGCCCTTCAGCAAACTGACTATCGACAACCCCACTGCCGTAAGCATCTAAAACATAGCTAAAGTTGGGAGTATTTCCCGCTGTCAATCCATCCCAATCCGACGGATCTCCATCAATTGTTGCAATAGTAGGTTGTGCATTCGCAACCAAACCACTTAGCACGAAAAGCATCGTGACCAGCGCATAGAATGTAAAATTCCGCCAACAAAGCGAACGAATTGTCGCTTCTCTGGGCGGTCGATAATTTTTTAAATAAGAGTAGAGCTTTTTCATAAATCACGTTTTAGAAAATTCTATTTAAATCTCTGTAAAACACTATATATCAACAGCTTTTTAAATACCAGCCATTTCCATTCTTTAGAGATATCTCTAAAGATGGCTTGTAAAAAAGCCAGAGAGTGTGGCCCATGGAGGGCGAAAGGTCACTGGCAACCTACCAAAGCTGGAAGATCACGAGTTTTTAACAGTATAATGCGAATATTGCAAGTTGCAAACAGAAAAATAGTTTGCAGAAGCGAGTAGACAATCAAGGTAACCAATGAATTACAAACGAATTCGGTTACATTTTTATTAATTTTAAATTAAATGATGTTTTATCATTAGAGCACTTTAAAGGTTAAAATTATCTCTTGTTTACTTCTATTATGAATGAATGCTTAGTCGAAGAATACCGAAACGTAATCTCCTTTTCATTGGTCGGTTTGTGGATTGCCTGAATCCGGTTATAATGGTGGAGGAATCTCACTAACCCACTTTTTCATCAGCCAGAAAACACTGCTGTTCAGAATCAGATCGTGTCGATTAGCCAATAAAATATCGGGCATCGTGTCCTTCTGTATTTTTGTAACAGATACTGTACTTTGCTTAACGGTAAAGTTGCGTTGTTTTTGCTTTTCGAGAATTATCCTCGATTCAGAATTAACCGAACTGAGATACTTGTAAATTGTCACCAGTAAAGACTGCTTCATATAAAACCCCTCCACGAATAGAAAATTTCAGTAATACTCTTTCTCTCTCGGATTCCATCCTAAGGCAGCACATTTTTGGTCTTTCATACAAATAGGACTTGCAAGTTACGACCTTTGATATACCAAATTCAATCCGTGAAATCCCGTATTCTTATCCGTGAAATCCCGTATTATTTGTAAATCGAAAAATGGAAAGAGAAACAAAAGGGAAAGAATGCTTATTCAACTATTTTTGAACGAATTGCATATTTAACGAGGTCGATCGGGGAGCTTAAATTCAGTTTAGTCAGTAAATTATTTTTATGCGACTCGACAGTACGGGGGCTAATGGATAATCTGTTGCCGATTTCTTTGTAGGAGAACCCTTCAGCGATCAATCTCAAAACCTGTCGTTCCCGTTGGCTGAGCAAGGTTAATTCGGTCCGATTAGCCTGTACCCGATCAAACTGGCTCATGATCTGATTATCGACTCCACTTGGAGGCATTTGGAAATATTGCTCACCAATCATCACTCCGTTTATGGCCTTGAGCAAATCTTCAGTTGTACTTTCTTTCCAGACCACGCCCTTAATACCCAGCATTACACAATCGAGAACCGCCCCCTGACTTGCAGTAACAGCAATTACAATGACTGGAATACTGGTATATTCACGCTGAAGGAATTTCAACATCTCGACAACAACATCCTGCGGAAGAATCAAATCTAACAACACAACATCGGGCGTTGTATTTTCCATACACAAAGCAAGG
>NZ_JBZQJF010000011.1:0-8913 GCF_059905295.1 Mangrovibacterium sp. | reverse complement strand
TTTCAATAGACTCCGTATTGCAATTAAAAAACTCAAGTTTCCTCCAAAAAACTTCCCCCGCAGAAACACGGTGGCGTGTCTCAACGGGGGAAGCTGATTTCGAGATTATTCTGGAAAATTTACTCTTCTACGAAAACAATCGCTTCTTTTTTATCTAAGCCCATCTTTTGTTGAAGTCTTTTTACAATGTAGTAGACAACCGGGACGATGATCATGGAAAGAACCATCGAAACAGTCATCCCGCCAATCAACGTCCAACCGATACCGTTTTTCCACTCGGCACCTTCACTTTGCGAGAAGGCTAGTGGGAGCAAGCCGATGATCATTGAAACGTTGGTCATCAGGATTGGGCGGAAGCGAAGTTCAACCGCTTCAGAGATCGCTTCAGTCAGTGCCTTGCCTTCACGCATCAGGTCGTTGGCAAAGTCCACAATCAGGATCGCATTTTTAGCAACCAAACCAACAAGCATGATGATCCCTAGGATGGAGAAAATGTTTAAGGTCAGGTTGGTTAAGGCAAGTGCCCAAATTGCACCGGTAATCGACATCGGGATGGAGAACATCACGATGAACGGATCGGCCCAGCTGTTGTAAAGAACGACCATGATTAAATACACGAAAATAATGGCGGCTAAAAAGGCCATCCCCAAGTCTGCAAACGAATCAGCCATCAATTTTGTGGTCTTAGAGGTCGTTACTTTGGTCGACTCAGGTGCTTTGATCTCTTTCAATTTCTGGTCAAACTCACTTTGCACCTTGCTTTGAGATACCCCGATTATCTGGCTTGACAATTGAACAGATGGTGACCGATTGTAGCGCTCCAGGTTTGAAGGACCGGTACTTTCAGTGATGTCAGCAAATTGCGACAGTTTAATTAATTCGCCGGTCGTCGATGAAATAAAAGTAATATTTTCAAGGTCTTTTTTCGTACGACGGTCAGCTTCATTCAACTGAATGTTAATGTCATATTCCTGTTCTCCATCCCGGAATTTGTTGTCGGTGTTACCGGCAAACGAGGTTCTTAAGATTCCCCCAACGGTGGCCAGGTTCAAGCCCAGTTTTGTCATCTTGTCCCGATCAACCTCAATCTTGTATTCCGGGGTGGCCAGGTCTACACTGAGCTCAGTCTCTACGGTTCCATCGATCGATTTCAGTGCTTTGAGTGCTTGTTGCGAGTAGGCCATCACGCTATCGATATCCTGCCCAACAATGTAGTACTTCAGGGGGACGTCTTCGCTCCCCATGATGTTGACGGATACAGCTTTGATTTTTGCCCCGATGATCATCTCTTCGAGTTTTGCCCGGATCTTGCGTGCAAAAATATTGGTCGATACTGAGCGTTGATCCAGTGGGATCATGTTCACACTAACCTCACTGTAGTAGGGAGTTGTAGATGTGGTAACCATACCGGACTTTTTACCAACAGTTGCATAAACCATATCAACTTCAGGTTGATTCATTAAAAAATCTTCAACCTTACGTGTGGTATTGTTATTCTCTTCCAGGCTGATGTTATGCGGAAATTCCAATCTAAGAATGAAAGAACCACGGTCTCCGGCCGATGTAAATTCGGCACCAATGTAGCCAGCCGGGAAGAGGGAAAATGTACCAAAGAATAAAAGTCCGGATGCAATGAGGGTGACAACCTTATGCTTGAGAGCCCAGAGCATGGCCCTGTGAATTACTTTGTTGAAACGATCGATTCCGCTTTCGAATATAGCCAATAGTTTTCCCAGGAAGTTATTTTTCGGCGTGGCCAGCTTTGCCCATTTGGAAGTCATCCATGGAACCAGCGTGAACGATACAAGCAAACTCAATAGCATGGATACCACAATGGTAACGGCATACTCCCGCAAAATATCGCCAACAACTCCGGAGACAAACGCAATGGGGAGGAATACGGCGACTAAAACCAATGTGATTGCAGTTACGGTCATTCCCAGCTCTTTGACAGCGAAGTAAGATGCTTGTATGCGATTTTTGCCCATCTCCATATGGCGGTAAATGTTTTCGATGACCACAATCGCGTCGTCAACCAATGATCCAACCACAAGGGACAAGGATGTTAAACTAATCAGGTCGAAAGAAAAACCGAACAGGTACATGGCTGTAAAGGTCGAAATCAATGATGTTGGTATGGCTACCAATACGAAAATCGAGTTTCGCATGCTGTGTAAAAACACGAGCATGATCAGTGATACCAGGATGATTGCCATTACCAGGTCGTGCATGACCGCATCGGATGCAGCGATGGTGAAACGAGACTGGTCGTCGGCGGTTTTAAACTGGAGATTGTCCTTTTCGTATGTTGCTTCCAACTGGGCAAACTTTTGACGAACCAATTTGGCGACTTCAACGGAATTGGCATCCTTCTGCTTACTGATTTCAATACCGATTGTCTCCTGTCCGTCTATCCGGGTTATTTTGTCCGGATCGGCGACGCCATCATAAACATCGGCAATATCGCCCAGCTTAATTACGGTACCGTTGTTTGATGCCCCAACAATAATATCTTTTAACTGGTCAATCGTGCGGATTTTGCCAGACAGACGAATGGTCATTTCGTTGGTATTCGTCTTCAGTTTCCCGGTTGGTATGTCCATGTTGGCGAATTCAATCATTTTCGATACCTCCAGCAAGTTGAGCTTATTGGCTTCCAACTTGTGGGGATCGAGCATGATTTTGATTTCACGATGCAGACCTCCAGCCAGTTCTACCCTCGAAACTCCGGGAATACTGGCCAATTCAGGCTTAATCCGGTTGTCTACAAATTCATAAAATTCATTCGCCGGTTTATCTGAGGTTACCCCGGCGATAAAAATAGGGAGCGCGTTCAGATCAAATTTTTCGATGGATGGCGTCCGGATTCCTGATGGAAGGTTGGCGACAATACTGTTGATTTTCTGCGTTGCTTCCTGTATGGCAACATCAACATCGGCATCCAGCTTCAGGGACAGTTTGACAAGCGAAAGGTTCTCGATTGAGCTTGATTCAATTTCTTCAATCCCACTTAGCGATGCGACGGCATCTTCAATGGGGATCGTGACAGACTGCTGTACTTCGTTTGGACCTGCTCCCGGGTAAATCGTAGATACAACAACGGTTGCTGTTGTAATTTCAGGCATCAGTGCATACTTTATTTTGGATGCAGAGAATAAGCCCAAAAGAATCAATATGGTGAATAATACGATTGGAACAGTGCTTCTTCGTATGGATAAACTTACGAGTTTCATCTATTCAATTTTTTAAAATTATTAGTTGGGCTTATTGCGTGATTTTAACTTTTGCACCGTCGAAGATGCTGTAGTTACCTTCGGTTACAATTTGATCGCCCGGGTTTAGACCATTGACGATTTCAACCTGGTTGTTCACAATTTGCCCGGTAGTAACTTTGCGTGATTTGGCAATTTGGTTTTCGATGACATAAACCGAAGCATCCTTGAGCGATCCGTTAATGGCATTTCTTGGAATGTACATTCCCGGGGCTTCCTTTTGCTGTGCGATTGTTGCCGTTACAAACATCCCGGCCTTCAATTGGTGCTTCTTGTCGTTGACAATTTGAACATCGGCATCGAAGTTGTTGCCGTACCCGGCTTTTTTACCGATATAACTGATTTTGCCTTCAAATTTTACATCCGGGTAAACTGGTGAGCTGATCACTGTATGTTGCCCTAAGGATAGGTAACGATAGTTTTGTTCTGATACGGCAATGCTGAGCTTCAGCTTTTGAGCATCGATGATATTGCAAACCTTTTGATTGCGATTGAGATATTGCCCTTTTTCGATGAAGTCGTTTTCAATAAAACCGTCAATCGGAGCTTTTACACGGGTATCTTCAAACTGGCGTTTTGCGGACACATATTGTGCTTCTGCTGATTGGAAGTTTAACTTGATTTCTTCTAACTTCTGGCTTGTTACTGCATGTTGGGCATGTAAGGTGGTAAACCGGTCAACTTCTTTTTTTAATTGCTCGTAAGCTGCTTTATTGGCTGAAAGTTGAGCTGCAAACAGTTCATCGTCAACCTTGGCAATAATGTCGCCCTTTTTAACGTAGTCACCTTTTTCTTTGTAAATTTTCTGGATAACCCCTTGAGTCTCCGAAAGAACATCGAGGTCGGTTTCGGAACGCAAAAAGCCGTTGGTTTCGATGGTGTTATTGATATCTTGTTCTTCGACTGTTGTGGCCTTAACCGGGTAGAAATTACCGGTCATGGTCGCTAAAGCTGTAATCTTCGCTGTTTCAGCTTTATTGCGCTTAAGTTGGAAAAATACTAATCCGCAAATCAGCAGAGTCGTTATGATGTAAAGCGATGTTTTAAATGTCTTTTTCATTGTCTGATTATTTAATTTTTTCGAGTTAACAGAACTAAATTGATTGGTCTCAATCCTTTTGGAGGTGTTGATTTATTGTGGTGTATTTTGATTTAAATGCGCATATGAGATAAGCAAGCCCTTTGCTTTCAGAAGATCAATCTCTGCTTTTTTCATGTTCAGGAAATTCTGAACAAAATTGATCTGAGCGTTTCTGTAATCTGTTTCCGAAATCAGGTAGTCGGTTAGTGTGCCAATGCCTTCTTTGTATTTCACTTCCTCCTGCTTTTTTACATTTTCAGCCAGTGATACATTCTTCGTTTGAATGCGACAGTTTTTCAGGCTCGACTGGTAGGTGTTCATGGCATTCTGATATTTCAGGCTAAGTCCTTGTTTCGCTTTTGCAAGTTTATCTTGTGTGATCTCCATGTCGATTCTGGCTTGATTAACCTTTGCTTTGTTACCTAATCCTGAGAAAATCGGGATGGTTGCTTTAACACCTATCAGGTTTGTGTTAAACCAGTTTTCGCCTGACTTAAATAAGTTGAATTGATCGCGTTGAGCCTGGTACATGTAGCTTCCGTAGAATGAAACAGTTGGCGTAACTTCCGATTTGGCTAATTTAATTTGGCGGTTGTTCAATTCCAGGTTTTTAATCAGGATCTCAACCTCAATTAAGTTGCTGGCGTCGAAATTTCCCTGCTGGTATTTGTTGATGAATTGCGCATTGGCAAATTCCTTGCTAAAACCGGTCGTATCGACCTCCAGTTGAACATTTGGATCCATTCCGATGATGTATTTCAGGTTGTTCGTTTGCACGGCAATGCCTGACAGCACGTTTTCGCGGCTTGCTTCGAGGTTGGCGTAGTTAACATCAATCTTGTCCAGGTCGGTTTGTAAAGCAACACCCGACGTGACCATCGCTGCAACGGTCTGCCGATTAAGCTGCAACGATTCCATATTTCCCTCAATAATCTCCAGATTTTTGTAGATCGCCAACAAATTGTAATATTCGGAGTAAAGCAATTGAACCAGTTCCTCTTTTGATTTTTCAACTTCGAGACCTCTGATTTCCTGTACCTTTTCCGTGGTTTTTACCGAGTTGATATACTTCAGCGAGAAAAGTAACTGGGAATACTGAATGGAAGCATCCAGGTTGTGCTTTTTGCCAAACTGAGCTTCAATGTCGGGAGCTCCGGAAACACCTGTTAATTCCCCCGGGAGGATGATCGTTGGGAGGCTCAGGTAGTTTTTGTAATCCATTTCACCGTCCACCTTAGGAAGACCATGTGCTTTGGTCTCTTTGACGGAGAGTTCACTTTGCATCTGGTTGAACTTGGCCTCACGTAAATCATAGTTATGCTTGGTCGCAAATTCCAACATCTGTGAGATGTTCATCTTTTGCTCGTCCTGTGCTTTTACACCGGGTATGGCAAATAGGAAAATCAAAACGAGTGCTTTTAGTTTCATGATCAATCTTGCTTTTCTGTTTTTCATATGCTTTGAGACTTTTGTTGGGGGCAAAGATATGGGCGCTGAATTGGTCAAAAAAGGTTTAAAAGGGCATAAAATTGGACTAATTATCGCATTTTATAATTTAAATACGTATAATAGTCCTATATTTAAATAAAAAACGATGGAGAATCTGGTTAATCCTTTAAACTGGCGCAAGGAAGTTGGAAAAAGAGAAATGGTTTCCATTGATCTGGACTACATTTTAGTTGAAAAGCCTGTAATCTTGCCTGAAACTAAATATCCGTTCATATTGGATATTACGGTCGTGGTTATTTGTATTAAGGGAAATATGACAGGCTCAGTCAACCTGAAAGACTATCAGTTTAGCGCACCTGGAATTTCAATTATTATGCCGGATCAGATATTGCAACATCATGAAATCAGTGACGATTTTGAGGGCCGTTTTATTGTCATGTCGAAGCAATTCACGGATAAGCTATTGATTGATGCTTACGATCGATTCCCCTTGTTTCGGTTGATAAGGGATAATCCATGGTTGCCTTTGGAGCCGGAAGAGCTAAATCTCGCACTCGACTATTACAGCATGTTTAAGAAGACCGTTCAGCTGGAGAATAATCCGAACCGAATTGATATAATTAAGCACTTGTCTCAGGCTTTCTTTTTCGCATTGAACCACAAGTTTCAGAAACAGGATCTTGGTGATAAAAAGTCGAAGCAAGAGTTGCTGACTGAGCGTTTTCTAAACCTTGTTAAAGTGAATTACCGGGAACAACGAAGTTTGGAATATTATGCCGATGAATTGTGTTTAACCCCCAAATATTTGTCGAAAGTGGTGAAAGATACCAGTGGAGAATCGGCAACTGAGTGGATCAATGATTTTGTTATTCTGGAAGCTAAAGCCTTATTGAAATCGACCAATATGACCATTCAACAGATTACTCACGCATTGAATTTTCCTTCACAGTCATTTTTTGGCAAGTACTTTAAACGGCATGCGGGGATGTCGCCGAAAGAGTACCGGAGCAAATAAGCGAACTGCACGATTATTTGGTATGAGTTTTACCTGTTTCAGTATTTAATAATTAGATATAAATGCAGCCATTTTATAACCTGTGATTATAGAGTGTAGCTTGCTGTATGATTAGCTGAAAATGGCTTGGTTGACGAATTTGTGGTGCATGTCTGACGAATTTGTTATCCGGTTTAGCTTGTGTTGCTGTATTTTTGTAATTGCTTGTTTATGTGGTGTATAGATGCTTTGGAATACTGGATGGTTCGCTCATCCTTTTGTTCTTCCACCGCTCATCCGTTTTTTAATAACTAGTTAGTTGTAAGGGTTGAAATAGAACGAGCAGAGATAGTTTCTATGGCTTTGTAAACCTGTGTCTTCATGATAATAATTCGCCAATATTTAATCGAGCTTGTCGCTAAGCTAAATGGCTTGCTGTTTTGTATTAAATCGGCAAGCACTTATGAGAAAGATATTTCTCTTCTTTGGATACTTCGTGATTGGGAGTTGGAGAATGAAAAGAAGAAAGCTAATCTATTGGAAATTCCGGATCCTGTGATAAAGGCAAAATCTAAAGTTCCAGTAAAGTCGGCATAAAATCACCCTTCAGCCTTGTTTAATAAATGCATTTTAGTTTGCTTACTTTCTTAATTAAAAGAAAGGGGAGTTAAAACCTTTCCGGACGAAGTATTGATGTTAATGTATTTAATATCATGGATATATGAATAATTAACCCATGTTTGTTTCCCCTATTATTTTATAACTGTTTGACGAATTAGAAACCGCTATTTCTGTCTTTGCCGGTTTGTCGTTAGTAAAAATCCAATGCCAGATTATTTAAAAGGATGTGTGGCATGGAGCTGACTTTATTGTTCTTCCTTTTCGCTGAAAGAATTAAAGCCATCAGCCACTTTCTACCAATGCTTTTTAATTCACTTAGAGATTATTTCTCCTGCACGTTAAGCGTTTTTTGCTATGTATTCGTGTTGCTCTTTGTGATTCTTTATTATCCAATCTGTTGTTTTACTGTTGTTTATGATGCGTGACGAATTTGTGGTATGCATTTGACGATTTTGTTAGTCGAAAATTGTGGACCTGAAAATAGTTTTGTTGACATGAAATTTTCTAGAAACCTAAAACAATACCAGTGAAAGAAATTATGAAGAAGAGGTGAAGTTTAAAAAAATGGGAGATGCTACCAACATCGTCCCATTGTAAAGTAGTCAAAACAGCAAAAAAGATTTAACCACTTAATCGCTTAAATTTATGAATAAAATTCCAATGGAGCGGGTAGAGATATCCCGCTACCAAAAAGTTTTCAGAATTTTGAAACTGAGTACGTTTCTGTTATTAGTCTGTGGTTTTCAATCATGGGCTTCAACCACAAAATCTCAGGAAAAACAGGAGCAATTTGTATCGACAGGGGAAGTTGCAGAAAGCAACACGCAATCCCAACAGGAAAATACCATTAAAGGAAAAGTCGTTGACTCTGGCGGAATTGCTCTGCCGGGCGTTACAGTTGTCGTGAAAGGAACAGCTAAAGGAACAATTACCGATACGGATGGTAATTATAACCTGACAAATGTTCCTGCTAATGGCACCTTGATGTTTTCATTTGTGGGTATGAAAATGCAGGAGGTCAGTGTTAGTGGAAAAACAGTGATCGATGTTACTTTAGAGGAAGAGTCCATTGGATTGGATGAAGTTGTGGCCGTAGGTTATGGTACGCAGTCGAAACGAAAAGTAACTACTGCAGTAAGTAGTGTTGATTCTGAAGAATTGACGCGTTCATCTTCGACAACTACAGCAGGAGCTTTGGCAGGTAAAATGCCTGGTTTGTCAACACGGGCCAAGGATGCCCGCCCCGGTAGAGGTATCGATCTGGAGATCCGTAATATGGGAAACCCGTTATATGTAGTTGATGGTGTTCCTTACGGGGGTGATGCTTCCAGAGACTGGTTAGGTGTATCCCGGATTTCCGGTAATGATGTATTCAACTCACTGAGTTTGGAAGATATTGAGAGCATCTCAATTCTGAAGGATGCAGCAGCAGCGATCTATGGTTTGCGTGCGGCGAACGGTGTTGTTTTGATTACAACGAAAAAAGGGAGAACAGG
>NZ_JBZQJF010000010.1:0-3391 GCF_059905295.1 Mangrovibacterium sp. | reverse complement strand
CTACTTCTGCTTGGAACGAGACCAATGATTGTCGTTGCATTTTTATTCGTTATCTTTTATCCTCGAAACTCTTATCCCCTAAATGTCTTTATTCCCGATTTTGAACTTGGTCAGGTATTCATTTGGCTTTTTACCGTCGTACTGGACCCCGTCAATAAAGTCTTTTGTAGGTGGTTTGAAGCCGTCTGTTTGTGGAATGTCCGAAGCTGGGATCTTGCCTTCTTCGACTAGCAATTTTGCTGCTTTTAACCAAATGTCCGGACGGTAAACCTTTTTCGCAGTTTCCAGATACCAGTCGTCTGATTTGGCCTCCGGGATTTGTCCCCAGCGGCGCATTTGCGTTAAAAACCACACTGCATCGGAGTAGAACGGATAGGTGGCGTTATAGCGGTAGAATACGTTAAAGTCGGGTAGTGAGCGTTTGTCCCCTTTTTCGAATTCGAAAGTTCCGGTCATCGAATTAGCAATGACGATAGAGTCGGCGCCAACATAATCGGTTTTTGAAAGAATAGCGACTGCCGCTGGACGGTTTGCAGGATCGTCCAGCCACTTGCCAGCGCGGATTAGGGCTTTGGTAACAGCTACCGCGGTGTTTGGGTTTTCGTCGATGAACTTCTGGGTCATTACGAAGACTTTCTCCGGGTTGTTTTTCCAAATTTCGTAGTTGGTTACTACTGGAACACCGATTTGTTTAAATACAGCCTGCTGGTTCCAGGGTTCACCTACACAATAACCGTAGATGGTACCTGCTTCCAGTGTGGCAGGCATTTGTGGCGGAGGGGTAACCGACAATAATACATCGGCATCTACCTGTCCCTGAATATTGTCGGCAGTATACATGCCCGGGTTGATTCCTGCGGCTGCCAGCCAGTAACGAATTTCGTAATTGTGGGTTGAAACGGGGAATACCATTCCCATTTTAAAAGGATTGCCGTTGGCCTTGTATTCTTTGATGACCGGTTTTAACGCATCGGCTTTGATTGGGTGAATCGGTTTGCCTTCAGAATCTGTTGGTACATTCGCTTTCATCTTGTCCCAAATGGCGTTTGACACGGTGATACCGTTTCCGTTCAGGTCCATCGAGAAAGGGGTGACTAATTGTGCCTGGCGTCCAAATCCAGCCTGTGCGGCAATTGGTTGACCGGCAAGCATATGTGAACCATCCAGTTCACCGTCGATTACGCGGTCCAGCACGTTTTTCCAGTTCGACTGGGCTTCAATGGTCACGTATAAACCTTCATCTTCAAAATAACCTAACTCTTTGGCTATGGCCAGCGGAGCCATATCAGTCAGTTTGATGAATCCGAAAGTGAGCTGTGGTTTTTCAATAAGCAAACTTGATTTTTGTGCTTCAGTTGTCGTAGTTGCAGCTTTTTTGCCAGAACCACCACACGATTGCAGGAATAGAGCGACTGCCGCTGCAAGTACCGGAATTTGAAGTTTTTTCAATCGTAACATGATATTTTGTTTTTGTTGTTTCGTAAATGTTTGATGATGTGAGATTCCTTATATATTGTCTAAAGGAATTTAGGTGTGAAAGCAATCATGGCCCAACCCCAGCTTTGCATACTGCTGATATCGGTATTCGGATCGCCAAATTTTAACTGTTTCAGGGTGTCAGATGTGCCGAACATTTGTGAATATCCGATTCCCAGGCTAACCCCTTTAGCCAGTGCATAGTTGAATACAAGGTCTAACTCTGTCCCCAGATAACCTTTGTAACTTTCTCCGCTTGTTGCATTAGTTCGTTCTTCGGCAGAAGCAAAGTAGTGCAGGTGTCCCAGTATCTTTGTTTTTTCGTTTATTTTAAAAGTTGTTTTCAAATAAATGTCCAACAATCCTGCGCTCATTGCGTCGGCACCGCCATGCCCGTTACCAACGTAGAAGTAATCCATGAAACCGTAGAATTTATGATTGGTGCCGTATTTAGGTGACCAGCCTTCAACTTTGTCAGACGTAGATTCGTCATCACCACTGAGGTAATCAACTCCGAGCAAAGGTTTCCCTGCTATTCCGGTATGCTGGATGTAAGCATTGACCATATAGCCGCTCAAATCAATCGACTCGAAAGTTCCGTTGTTTGCTGTTTTTCCCGCTGTTCCCCCAGTGTAATAAAACTGACCGCCGAACTTCAATTTCCCAGATTTGAAATTTGGTGTAAATCCGAATGTGACATTGCTGTAATGCTCTCCCGAGGTTGCGTCTACATTGTAAATGTCATTCAGAATCATGAAAGCCAGGTCGCCAGATTTAAACGTTTTCTTGTAGTATGCCATTAATTGTGCTTTGGGGAGTGTAAGGTTGAAAATACGTGTGTTGCTGCCTCCTCCGGATGTAATGGCATAGGCATTGCCTACCAATTTGGCGGGTTCCGGAGAACCATCACCGTAACCGGCCTGGTTCCATGTTGCCATCAGGTCGAACTGGTTGCCTTTCTTATCTTTATATAAATAGCGTAGTGCGTCGAGCGAACGCCCCTGGGCTGCCCAATCGAGGCTCCCGAATAGCCGGTGTCCATCGTAGATTACTTCTTGCCGACCGATACGGAAAGTTGATTTATCAGAAGCGTAGTACTCGCCATAGGCCTCATGAGCACTCAGTAGTTGATCGGATTTGTTTATTTGACCGGTTTCACCCCAGATGCGAACATCTTGGATCGATAGTTTGAATCCATATTTTTCAGTTTTGTAACTGGCAGTTAAACGAGTACGTTGCTCGGTAAAAACGGCCGGGTCTTGGTTGGGTAAAATGGGTTTTTTGAAACCATTACGTAGTTCAGTGCGTGGACGTAATTGTCCTTCAAGGGAAAATTGTGCATAGCTTGCGCCGGCTGTCAATAATAAAATAACTAAAGCAAATAAGGTTTTCATAGGATAAGAATTTAATTTTTAATTGTTGATCGAGTAGCCCGGATTCTTTCTGTTTATTTCTTAATCCGCTTCTAACTGATCCGGCCAAAAAACTACTTTTGATCTGTTTGGGTTATGTAATTTTATAATGTAAAAGTATGTTCGCTAAGACAGGAATAATATGGAATATAGAGGGAATAAACAGTCCTTTTAGCAGTAAAAACAGGTTAATTTGTTATAAAAAAACCTGCCAAAAAGCAGGTTTGTAAGTGTAGTGAATTGTGATAGAGGATAATGTGCTTTTAACTTTGGATGTAATAATGGTGTTCAGCTATTTCTTTTTTGAGGAGGTTTACATCTGTAACTCCGATTTTTTTACCCGAAAGAAGAATTAATTCTTCTTTTTTTAGGGCTGAAAGCACTCTAATAACTTGTTCTTCTGTCGTCCCGGCAAAATCGGCTATTTCTTTTCGACTTAATGATAGATTGATGAAGTTTTTCTTTTGTCCGAATTTCCTGTTAATGTAGAGGAGCGCATCAAT
>NZ_JBZQJF010000009.1:0-13091 GCF_059905295.1 Mangrovibacterium sp. | reverse complement strand
CTTGGCCACTCACAGGGTGGTGTTGTGACCTCGCTGGTCGCTGGAGAATTGAAGGGTGCGATAAAAAGTGTGGTGCTTTTGGCTCCTGCTGCCGTTATGGAAGATCAAACTAAGGCTGGTATGATGGTGGGAATAAGCTTCGATCCGAACAACGTTCCTGATTCCATCACCGTGTTTAACCACCAGGTTGGACGAGAATACCTGGAAAGCGCGCAAAAACTGAATATTTACAAAAGAGCTTCAGCCTACACCGGCCCTGTTTGTTTGATTCATGGGAGAGCGGACCATGTTGTGCCTTACTCTTACAGTGAAAAATACGATAAGATTTATCAGAACAGCAGCCTGCACCTGATCGAAGGGGAGAGTCATTTGTTTGATCAGGACCCGCTGACGGCTACTCGTTTTGCGGTTGGTTTCTTGGCAGATCAAACCCAAAAGTAATTGTCCAAAGTGTTGGTGAGATCATCAATGATGAACACTGTAAAAAAACAGGTGATTGTAAGATAACTGTAAGAACAGAAGAGAACGTCTGATTTTATGAAATTTAACTTTGACGAAATTATAATCCGCAAGGAAAGCAATTCCTACAAATGGGATGCGAATAAAGATCCCGAGGTTTTACCCATGTGGGTTGCCGACATGGATTTTAAAACGGCACCTTCTATTGTTGAGGCCCTGGCTCAGCGTGTTCAGCATGGTGTGTTTGGTTATGCCAAAGTTCCCGATACCTATTATAAAGCCGTGATCAGCTGGTTTGAGCGTAGGCATAATTTCACGATTGATCAGAATTGGATTCTTTATACAACGGGAGTTGTGCCGGCAATATCGGCGATTATCCTGTCGATGACTAATCCCGGTGATAAAGTGCTTGTTCAGGAGCCGGTGTATAATTGCTTTTTCTCATCCATTCGCAACAACCGGTGTCAGGCCGTTTCAAATGACCTGATTTATTCCGATGGGAAGTATACCATCGATTTTGATGATTTGGAGGAAAAAGCAGCCGATCCGCAAGTGAAACTGATGCTTTTGTGCAATCCCCATAACCCCGCCGGCCGCGCCTGGACCAAAGAGGAATTGGTACGAATCGGTGAAATTTGTTTTCGCCACGACGTGTTGGTTGTTTCGGATGAGATTCATTGCGATTTGGTCTATCCTGGGCTTACCCATATTCCTTTTGCTTCGTTGGGACAGCAGTTTTTGGAAAATTCAGTGACCTGTACGGCGCCGAGCAAGACCTTTAATCTGGCCGGATTGCAGGTGGCCAACATTTTTGCATATAATCCGGAGTACCGGAAGCGAATTGATAAAGGCATCAACATTAATGAGGTGTGTGATATCAATCCGTTTGCCGTTGAGGGACTAATTTCTGCTTATACTCATTCTGAGTCAGAACGTTGGTTAGACGAGTTGAAAATATACTTATTGGAAAACTATCGGTTGGTTAAGGCGTTTTTCGAACAAAACTTTCCACAGTTCCCGCTCTTGCCTCTGGAAGCTACTTATTTGGTGTGGATCAATACGTCCGTTTTAAATAAGTCGTCGGAAGAATTGATACATTTTATGATGGAGAGTGAGCATGTTTGGCTCAATGAGGGGACCATCTACGGTAAGGCCGGAGAAGGATTCATACGCTTGAATATCGCTTGTCCCAGAGCAGTTTTACAAGAAGGGTTGGATCGAATTAAAAAGGCATTTGATAAACTGATTGCAGCAAATTAAGACGCTTTGCCCGGTTGCATTCTGTTGTAAACGGGAGCAATGATTATCTGTGTTTTTTGATTAACGGTAGGAAAAAATCGATTGAAAAAAAGTGATTATCTGTTGTCGCTTATCCGGAATAAGCAGGCAATGACATTCATGCAGCAATTGCGATTGGCAGTATTGCTGAGTATCCCGGCTATTATTGCGCAGATTTCATCCATTGTTATGCAGTATATTGACGCATCGATGGTGGGAAGCCTTGGTGCGAATGCATCAGCCTCCATCGGCCTGGTGATTTCGTCGACCTGGCTTTTTTGGGGAGTTTGTACGACATTTGCAGCAGGATTTTCGGTACAGGTTGCCCATCTGATTGGTGCGGGTGACCGTTCGGGGGCGCGATCGGTTTTGCGGCAGGCGCTGTTGTCGAACCTGTTGTTTAGTCTTATCCTTGTTAGCATTGGAGTTGCTGTTAGTCAGAAACTGCCATACTGGTTGGGAGGAGATGAGTCAATAGTCGGCGATGCGTCCAAATACTTCCTAATTTTTGTTTTATCGCTACCGGCACTGCAATTGAATTTCTTGGCAAGCGGTATGTTGCGAAGTAGCGGGAATATGCATATCCCGAGCATTCTGAACGTGTTGATGTGCGTCATCGATGTATTTTTTAACTTTTTGCTGATCTTTCCATCCCGGGAAATCCATCTCGGAGGCTTTACTATTTTTATACATGGAGCAGATCTTGGCGTGGTTGGAGCTGCAGTAGGTACTGCCTTGGCTTACCTGGTAACCGCAGTAGCGCTGTTGCTTTATTTGTTTACCAAGGACAAGAATCTGCGTTTGGCGACCGAAAAAGGTAGCTTCAAGCCAAAGAGGCCAATGTTGCAGAAAGCGTTTCGGATCAGTATACCGATGATGCTGGAGCATACGGTGATCATGGGAGCACAAATACTTTCAACCATTATTGTGGCGCCTTTGGGGATTGCTTCTATTGCTGCCAATTCGTTTGCCATTACTGCTGAAAGCCTTTGTTACATGCCAGGATTCGGAATTGCCGAAGCTGCGACAACATTGGTTGGGCAAAGTTTTGGTGCACAGCAGAAAGATCTGGCGAAACGTTTCGCTTATATCACAGTATTGATGGGGATGACCGTGATGACGCTTATGGGAGTTATCATGTTTGTTATCGCTCCGGCGCTGATGGGTTTTATGACTCCTGATGAAGAAATCCTGTCACTTGGAGTGATGGCCTTAAGAATTGAAGCTTTTGCAGAGCCGATGTTTGCGGCATCGATTGTTGCTTACGGCGTATTTGTAGGGGCAGGCGATACACTTGCTCCCAGTATCATGAACTTTTCAAGTATCTGGGTTATCCGTTTGAATTTGGCAGCTCTTTTGGCTCCAGCAATGGGATTGCAAGGTGTTTGGATTGCCATGTGCATCGAGTTGTGCTTTCGGGGAACTATTTTCCTGATTCGTTTATTCAAAGGGAAGTGGCTAACCCACACCATTTGATAAACATTTTAAGGGAAGTTGAACACATTGCAGGCTGAGTACTGGTAACAAGAATCTGTAATATTGGTAGTTATACCTGCAATATGGGTAAGAGCCTTTTCTTGAATTATACCAATTTTGTTTTGGCTAACAGATGTTCTTCTGGTTCGATCTGACAGAAAACATGACAATTAAAATCAAAAAATATGACAAAGAGCAAAATTAGGGTAGGTTTTATTGGGTTGAACCCCGATAGTCACTGGGCCGCAACAGCACATATTCCGGCATTAAAATCGTTAACTGACGAGTTCCAAGTTGTTGGCGTAGCAAACCGATCATTGGAAAGTGCTAAGGCTACGGCAGAAGCGCTGGGGTTACCTTACGCATTTAATAATCCGCAAGAATTAATTGAATCTCCCAACATTGACTTGGTGGTTGTGACAGTAAAAGTACCTTATCATTTCGAGTTGGTGAAAGCTGCTTTGGAGTCAGGTAAACATGTTTACAGTGAACACCCTCTGGGAAATGGTCTGGAAGAAACGAAAAAATTAGCGGAGATTGCAGAAAAGCGAGGTGTCGTTGCTGTTGTTGGAACGCAAATGGTTAATGCGCCGGAAGTCCTGTATCTGAAAAAACTAATCGATGATGGATATGTTGGTAAAGTGTTATCGACCACCCTCATTGGTTCAGGATGGAACTGGGCTAATGAAACGATCGAGGATCTCTATTATTTGTATGATAATGCCAACGGAGCTAATATGCTTACAATTCCATTGGGACATACATTGGCAGGATTGACAAGTGTGTTAGGTAATTTCAAGTCGCTTAAAGCTAAAATGTCCAATAATTATACAACTGTCAACGTAGCTGATACCGGTGAAGTGAAACCGAAAAATGCCGAAGACCAAATTTTGGTGATCGGACAATTAGAAAGTGGGGTAACTGTTTGTGTTCACTACCGGGGCGGTCTGTCGAAAGGAACCAATCTGCTTTGGGAAATAAACGGTACGGAAGGCGATATTCAGGTTACTGGTGATAATGGACACGGGCAAATGATTCAACTCTCGTTACAGGGAGCTAAAAGCAATGATGAAGCACTACAACCACTAACGCCACCGGCTGAAATGTATGCCGATTTGCCCGATAATTCCGTTGCCAGAAATGTTGCACAGGTGTATAAGCTTTTAGCTTGTGATATTAGGAACAACACACGTAAGGCTCCGACTTTCCAAAATTCAGTTGTATTAGCACAACTCTATGATGCCATAGAAAAATCAGCAAAAGAATGAGCTGATTTCGATTATATCGAAGGACGTTGAGCTTATACCAGTCGGATGAGTTTAGCGTAGTCTTCTAGTATTTTTAATAATACGAAGAGGGAAATGTTTTGAAAATCAAAAACCTAAGCGAAAATGAAAAGAAATGCAGCCCTGTTTTGTAGCGTGATAATGCTTATCGTTACACTAGCCTGCTCCGGAGAAGATCATGAACTTGACTCCGCTATTCCGGAAGGTAATGAACAGATTAAAGACAATTCAGAATCAACAGACAATCAAGTAAACACAAGTACTATGAATATTCAAATTGGAGATACGATTTTAACGGCAACACTTGCAGATAATTCGTCGGTAGATGCTTTGGTTACTGCCTTGAGTGAAGCGCCAATCACGGTCGAAATGCGTGATTATGGCAATATGGAAAAAGTGGGAGGTCTTGGACGGACTCTTCCGAGAAATGACCAGCAGATTACAACTGAAGCCGGGGATATTATCCTTTATCAGGGAAATGCATTGGTGATTTATTATGCTCCGAATTCCTGGAATTTTACAAGGCTCGGTAAGATTGATAATGTTACTGCCGAAGGGCTGATAAGCATCTTGGGCGATGGTGATGTAACTGTTACCTTATCGTTACCTGAAAAGTAAATCAGTGGGTTTGAGCTAAACGACCGATTTTCATTTTAGTGCTTTATGTTTTGGCTTTGCTTATTCTGTGAATTCCGTAATGTTGGTAAGTCTCTCCGTAATTCGGGTCTATTATTCTTCTTGCCTTCAAGGATCTTTGTGTTGGTTTTAGGATGTTATTATTAAAGTTTTAGGTGATGTATCATAATCGCTTTAATATTCGGCTTCTTTCGTTCCTCCTTTCGATGGATTCTGGTCATCGTGATGGTTTTAAATGTGGATGTTCAGCTTGTTGATGGCAGTCCGAAAACCGGTACTTCTCAAAATAATTCACCAGAAAAGATAAATGAAACAACAACTCAGGATAATATGAAAGTTAGAATAACAGTTGGAAAGCAAGTTTTTAAGGCCACATTAAACAACAGTGAGGCAGCCAGAGATTTTGCGTCATTATTCCCGCTGAGGCTTAATCTGTCGGATTATGCAGGAACAGAAAAAGTAAGCGATTTGAGCAAGGGGCTCAGCACAAAAGGTTTGCCGTCCGGATGCAGTGCCGACGTTGGAGATATTACCTATTATTCCCCATGGGGAAACTTAGCCATATTTTACAGAGGCTTTGGGTATGCTGTTGGGCTTATAAAACTTGGTCACATTGATGGCGACATGAAGCTGTTTAAAGCGAGCTGTGAAAAATCAGAGGTGACTTTCGAAATCGGAGGCTAGTAATTAGTTCGGCAATTTAGATCTGAACTATAAATGAAAAATCTCTATCCGAAAACAAAAGATGAAAAAATGCTTATGAAACAGAGAATTACAAGAGTACTCTTCATTCTATTAGCTATTTGCTGTGTTTCGGCGAAGGCTCATGCCGGGAATCAGTATTTAAATGCTAAACAGAAAAGTTTTGTTGCCATATCTAGTTACACCGCTCAAGGTAAGATCCCCGAATTAAACAAAGCTTTAAATGAGGGACTTGATGCCGGATTAACGATTAATGAGCTAAAAGAAGCTTTGGTGCAGCTTTACGCTTACTGTGGCTTTCCGCGCAGCTTGAATGGGATCGGTACATTTATGAAGGTTCTTGGGGACCGGAAAGATCGAGGGATCATTGATGAAGAAGGAAAACCAATTGAGATGAGCAGTTCTGATAGCGATAAGTATGAGAAAGGGAGGAAAGTTTTGGAAGAACTGACACAGACTCCACAGCCGAAACCAGCGCCGGGATTTGGAGAGTTTGCACCCCGCATGGATGCTTTCCTGAAAGAGCATTTGTTTGCCGATATTTTCGAGAGCGATGTTCTTAGCTATTACCAGCGTGAGTTGGTGACAATTGCTGCCTTAGCTTCAATGGACGGTGTTGGTCCGCAGTTGGCAGCCCACATCAGTTTCGGAATGAACGTGGGCATTACGGAGGAACAGTTGCAAGATCTGTTCAACGTTATTGAAGTTTCAGTGGGAAAAGTTGAAGCTGAAGTAGGTCGCAAAATTATGCAGTCTGTGATTGAAAGAAGAAACAAGTAGTAAACAAGTCAAAAAACAATTACACATGAAAACCAGATTATCGAATATTTCATTAGCAATTATCGTATTCTTATTCTTGTCATCCTGTGGGCAGGGAACAAGTAACGCCAAATCAGAAGCACAACCGAATATGGAAGCAGTAGCCAGTTTCGAAGTACTGGATCCGATTTTTACGCAGAATCCGGCGTCCGGAGATTTTCTGAGCAAATTCTTTACGGGCGACGTCACTGTAAATATGATGCTTGGTAACGACGAGAATAATGAGTATTCAATCGCGAATGTTGTGTTTAGTCCGAATGCACGTACAAACTGGCATATGCACCCAAAAGGACAAGTTCTGCTTGTGCTTGCCGGTAAAGGATACTACCAAGAAGAAGGTAAACCCGTTCGGAAACTTTCAAAAGGAGATGTTGTCAATATTCCTCCAAATGTAAATCACTGGCATGGTGCACAACCGAATAGCGAATTTGTGCATGTAGCGATTACTAATTACAAAGATGGGAAAAACGTTTTTTGGGGAGAGCACGTAACCGACGAAGAATATACCAGCATTATAGAATAAGAAAATGAGAGACTTTACATTTCACAACCCGACCCGGATTGAGTTCGGACGGGGAAAAGAAGAACATATTGGCGAGTATGTTTCAGAATACAGCATCTCGAAAGTGATGATTGTTTATGGTTCTGAAAGGGTGAAAAAGAGTGGCCTATTTGAAAAAGTGACTCATTCGCTGACTCAAAATGGAATCAGTTTCGAAGAGCTCGGAGGAGTGCAGAGTAACCCGATATTGGCAAAAGTTTACGAAGGTGTTGAACTGGCCAAAACTAAAGGAGTTCAGGCTGTATTGGGACTTGGTGGTGCCTCGGTGCTGGACACAGCAAAAGCAATCGCTGCCGGTGCTTTGTATGATGGTGACGTATGGGACTTTTTCACTCGCAAAGAAACACCTCGTCAAATTTTGCGCATCTTTTCCATCATGACGCTGGCTGCTTCAGGTAGTGAAATGAATCACTACGCTGTTGTCACGAATGAAAAAACAAAAGAGAAACTGAGCCTGGGAGGCAAACTGGCATTCCCAACGGTGGCGGTTATCAATCCCGAGCTTCAGTCAACTGTAACCAGGGAATACTTGGTTTATTCGGCTGCTGATATCTTTGCCCACAGTCTAGATCTTTATCTGACAGCTACATATCTTCCGGAATTCATCGCCGGGCACATCGAGAATATTTTAGGAACGGTGATTCGGACTACTGAAATTTTGCTTCGAGATCCGGCCAATTACGAAGCCCGAGGTGAGTTTGCCTGGGCAGCCACGCAAGCGCTGAATTACTCAACAACCTGTGGCGTTGAGAATAATCGTTTCGATACCCACTTTTTGGAACACACCCTGTCGGCCGAGTATAATATCGCTCACGGGGCTGGTTTGTCAATTATAGTCCCTGCTTGGATGAAATGGCAAAAGGATTTCCTGCCAGAGCGCTTTGATCGGTTTGCAGAGAAAGTATTCGAGGTGGAAGGTGCTGATTCTGGAATTGAGGCATTAAAACAGTGGTATTCAAAAATCGGTACTCCGGTTACACTTCAGGAAGGTAATATACCAGAGGAAGACCTGCCAATGTTAGTCGGAAAGTTGAGGGCGATAGCTGTGATGGCGGGGACGGATTCTTTTTATACCGAAGAGATGATTACAACGGTGCTCGGAAATGCCCAATAAATTACCCTGTTCTTTTGGTAGTGTATTTATCCAATGAAAACTGAAGATATAAATGATGCATGAAGCGAGTAGTTCAAATTCTCTTAACAATCGTAATTCTTATAAGTGCAACCGGTATGTTGGTATTAAGTGAAGCCAAGTTTGGGCAATCACCCAAAGGCAAAAGATTGGAACGAATTAAAAATTCACCGAATTATATTGACGGTGAATTTCGGAATTTGCATGAAACACCGGTATTAACAACCGAAGAAAATGGATTTAAGGTGATGCTAAATTTTCTATTCAAAAAGAAGGTTCGGTTATCGCCCGAAGACTCAATTCCTGTTGTGAAAACGGATCTTAAATCATTGAGTCCCGAAAAGGACGTTTTAGTTTGGTTTGGTCATTCATCGTACTTTATCCGCTTAGCAGGTAAAACATTTTTAGTCGACCCTGTGCTGAGCAATTATGCGGCACCTTTTTCTTTTGTGAACAAGGCCTTTAAGGGGACAACATATTATACAGCCGATGATTTTCCTACGATTGATTATTTGATAATTACACACGATCATTGGGATCATTTGGACTACAAAACGGTAACTTCTTTACAGCCAACAATAAAGCATATCATCTGTGGTTTGGGGGTTGGGCAGCATTTTGAGTATTGGGGATTTGAGAATTCGATCATCTCAGAATTAGATTGGTCTGAAGGACTGAATTTGGCAGAAGGATGGGAATTAACAGCAACACCTGCCCGTCACTATTCCGGACGTGGATTGGAGAAACCAGACTTTGTGGGTGTCATATGTGCTTAAAACCCCAAGTTTTAACGTTTTTATTGGTGGTGACAGCGGATACGATGAGTTTTTTACAGCTATCGGGAACAAATATGGTCCATTTGGTTTAGCGATTCTGGAACAAGGGCAATACGACAGTAACTGGAACCTGATACATCTGTTACCAGGGCAAGTATTTGATGCGGCAAAACAATTGCGGGCTCAGCAGATCTTGCCGGTTCACAATTCGAGGTTTGCTTTAGCTAATCATCCGTGGGATGAGCCTTTAAACAAAATAACAGAAAACCATGGCGATTCAGGCATTTCTGTGCTAACTCCTAAAATAGGAGAGCTGGTTTTTCTGAAAGATTCAACACAACGTTTTGAAAAATGGTGGAAAGATGAATAATGGGCATAAAAATATTTTTGAACGTATGCAATCGGGAGAAGTGGTTCTGTTCACCGATCCACAATTTGCCGATATTAGTAAGTCAGGTCTACGTACGACCGAATTGTTGATAAAATACAATGCAACCTCTGCCCCTGAAAAGTTACGTCAAATATGGGGCGAGCTATCTGGGAATGTATTGGAACCGACCAGTTATATTCAGATACCACTATTGGTTAATCATGCTGAATTTGTGACCGTTGGTAAAAATGTTTACATCAATCACGCCTGCACAATGCTCACTCTGGGGACGATCACGATTGAAGACGATGTGTTAATTGGTCCTAAAGCCAATTTGATATCTGAAGGCCACCCAATAGATCCGAATAATCGAAAAGCGATGCTTGTTAATCCTGTTGTGATAAAACGTAATGCTTGGATTGGTGCTGGAGCAACTATTTTGCCTGGAGTAACTGTTGGAGAAAACGCGATTGTTGCAGCTGGGGCACTGGTTAACAGAGATGTTCCGGCTAACACGGTGGTGGCGGGTATCCCTGCCAAAGTGATTAAAGAGATTTAGGCCGAAATATGGGAAGCTTGATCCGTTTCATACTTCGGAACAAACGGCTTTTCTGAGGTTTATATACGAAATGAAACTTAAATAATTCTGAAATCTGGATATGAGCAAAACCATTTTTGAACGATTACAAGCAGGAGAAGCGGTGCCCTACACAGATCCGCAACACCACGATATTGGAGTGGCGGCTGGCCGAACAACGCAATTACTCATTGAACTGAATGCGACAGCCAATGTTGAGGAAGTTCGTGAGTTGTGGGGCGAAATTACTGGGCAGCCACTCGACTCCAGTTCGACGATTCAAATCCCGGTTTATGTGAATATCGGCCAGTTCACGCGGATTGGTAGAAATGTCTATATCAATCATCTCTGTTCGTTGCTCGATATGGGAACGATTACCATTGGCGATGATGTGTTGATTGGCCCTAAGGTAAATATTCTGACAGAAGAACATCCCGTAAGTCCGAAAGAACGTAAAGCTTTAATGACAAAACCGGTTGTCATTAAAAATGGAGCATGGATTGGTGCTGGAGCAACTATTTTGCCTGGAGTAACTGTTGGAGAAAACGCGATCGTCGCAGCTGGGGCACTGGTTAATCGGGACGTTCCAGATAATACTGTTGTTGCCGGTGTTCCAGCAAAAGTCATTAAGCAAATAAATAACGAATAAATTGGTATGGCTCGGATATTTATAACAGGATCATCTGACGGATTAGGACTTTTAGCTGCTCAAAAGCTAATTCATCAAGGACATCAAGTTGTGCTTCATGCTCGAAATGAAGAGCGGGCTCAGCATGCATTGAGTCTGGCGCCGGGCGCTGCATCGGTTGTTATTGGCGACCTGTCTTCGATTGAAGAGACCAAACAACTTGCTTTAAAAGTAAATGAACTCGGTAGGTTCAATGCCATTATCCATAATGCAGGCATATTACATGTCCCGGAAAAGGCAAAAAGTAAAGATGGCTTACCTCTCCTATTTGCGGTAAACACACTTGCTCCCTACATGCTGACGGCGTTAATTGATCGTCCTGAGAGATTGGTTTACACTTGTTCAAGTATGCATCGCCAGGGAGATGCCAGTGAAGCAAAATTGGCGGCATTGGCAGCAGGTAAAGCGTTTCCCAGTTATTCCGATACCAAACTGCATGATTTGATATTGGCATTGGTTGTTGACAGGAAATGGCCTGATGTAATTTCGAATGCCGTTGATCCGGGCTGGGTGCCCACTAAAATGGGAGGTTTAGGAGCTCCTGATAATCTGGATAAAGGGTACGAAACCCAAACATGGTTGGCTGTTGATCAGGATGCTGAAGCATTAAAAAGTGGTAGACTTCTGTTTCATAAAAAAGAAGTCGCATTCAAGGCTCAGGCGCGACAAGAAGCTATTCAGGAAAAACTACTGGCTGTCTGCGAAGAGATAAGTGGAGTTAAATTTTGATTTTAAACAATAAAACGAATAACAATGAAACAAACACAAGACGGAAGTCAAGTTAAAAAGCAATCCCGAAGAGATTTTATCCAAAAGTCTGCAATGGCAGGAGTTGGTGCAAGTGTTTTATTGAGTAATCCAATGAATGTCTTTGCACAAAACAGCAATGCACAATCCAATGACGCAGGGCAGAATATTAAATCGAAAGGTTATGCAGCCTTCGATACATCTGGTAAGCTTCAACCTTTGGAATTTGAACGCCGTCCGGTTGGCGACAATGATATTTTAATTGATGTGAAATACGCTAGTATTTGTCACTCAGATATCCACCAGATGAAAGGTCACTGGGGACCACAACAATATCCACAGGTTCCAGGGCACGAAATTGTTGGTATTGTAGCGGCCGTAGGGAAAAATGTTACCAAGTTTAAAGTGGGAGACCGTGCAGGTGTTGGCTGTATGGTAGATAGCTGTATGGCTTGTGATAACTGTAATCATGGTGAAGAACATTATTGTGAGAATGGTCAAACCTTGTTTACTTATGGCTACCCGGATAAAAAATCACCGACAGGAATTACCCAAGGGGGATACTCTAAAAATATCGTCGTTCGTGATCATTTTGCTGTACATATTCCTGATCATATTAGCTTACAGGAAGCTGCACCTCTTTTATGTGCCGGAATTACAACTTATTCACCGTTAATGAAAGCTGATTTTAAGATTGGTGATAAGGTGGGTGTTGCCGGTATTGGTGGTTTGGGACACATGGCTGTAAAATTGGCCGTATCAAAAGGTGCCGAGGTGTATGCCTTTACGACTTCACCGGATAAAGTGGATGACATTAAATCGTTTGGCGCGAAAGAAGTTATTGTTGTTGATAGCCCGGAAAAATTGCAGCCGTGGAGAGGGACGCTTGATTATATGATTTCAACCATCCCTTATGCATACGACATCTCGTCCTATGCGGCCTGTGTAAAGCCCAACGGACATTATACTCAGGTTGGTGTACCAGTAGGAGGGCAGTTAACGATCAATACCTTCAGTTTGATGTTTAGTCGGGTGAATCTGAATGTTTCACTAATTGGAGGTATTCCGGAGACCCAGGAGGTTGTACATTACTGTGCTGATAATGGTGTTCATCCGGAAATTCAGATGATCAGTGGCGATCAGATTAACGAGGCATGGGAGAATGTGGTTAATAAAAAAGCACGTTACCGCTATGTGATTGATACGGCTACAATCTAGTCGTTAGAAAGCAGAAATATTGAATTAAGAAACAAAAAACAATTATTATGATTTTAGAAGAAAACTATAAATTATCAAACGGAATTGAGATTCCAAAATTGGGACTTGGCACCTGGTTTATTAGTGATGGTGATGTTGTTAAAGCAGTCCAGGAAGCTGTAAAAATGGGTTATCGTCATATTGATACAGCTCAGGCTTATCAGAATGAGCGAGGGGTTGGCGAAGGAGTCAGAACTTGTGGTGTAAAACGCGAAGATTTGTTTGTAACCACCAAACTGGCTGCCGAGGTGAAGTCGTATGATACGGCAGTCGCTGCTATCGACAATTCACTAAAAGTAATGGGATTGGATTATATCGACATGATG
>NZ_JBZQJF010000008.1:0-2872 GCF_059905295.1 Mangrovibacterium sp. | reverse complement strand
TTCAGAAGGCCAAAAAACCACAGGCTGAGGTGCAGCCTGGTTATCAGGAATATCGGGAAAAAGGTGCAAAGCGCATTGATCACAGTTGCGACAATGATCGGTGCGCGAATGGCAACCAGCAACTGTTTCAGCGATAGGGTTGGGCTGCCGGTAGTAAAATCAGGGCCATTTTCAACGTCATTGGGCATGGGGATTTCCTCTATCAGAAAGAAAGGCTCGGGTTGTCGAGTTAGAGACTCAAGTAAAATGCCCCCGAATTTACACGGACATATGCAGCAAGTTTCTCCCACACAGTCGAATCGCCACAAACTTGATCGCCAAGTTTGAAAAGAGTGGTAATTCTGGGGACAATTTAACTCCCCCTGCGGTCAATTCAGCCTCTTGAATTAAGTAAACTGTCCCCGAAACTCTGTCCCTTAAATTAAGTAAGGTGCCCCTTAACTTAGGAGACTCTGCCGGCATAGCGAACCTTGTTTAAAAAAGTGACGATGCCCTTTGAACCCAGAATAAACCAGACGGCTATCGCAATTTGAACCGCAACCGCGATGATGCCCGGCCAGGGAATGACTGAAACGTCGGCATTATTAAGGGCCGAAATGGCTTTTTCGAAACTGGAATTGAAGGAGGGCAGAAGAAGCGCGAAGACAATTTTCGCTAAGGTTGGGAGACTTCGAGTGAGAACAAAAAAGCCCAGAAGAATGATGCCCACGTTCAGCGCGTTGCCGGCGGTGAATTCGTTGTCTGCGGTTTCAAGCTGTGGCAGGTTCCCTTCGACAAGACGTGCAATCCGTGGAGCCAAAAACCAGATTACGGCACAGGCTACAAAGTAGGTGAGACCAAACAGTGAGCCTGATAGTACGAACAACGCGCTTTGCTCCCCCTTGTCGGACCAACTGCCGTAAAGTCCGCTGATTGTCAAAGGCAGTTGGGTGAGACCGGCGACCAGCAGGTAAAGAGCCAACAGGCGTAATGCTACGAAAATAAACTCGGTTCTTTTCAAATGCCCCTCCAGTGGATGCAGCTTTTATCCATTTACCAAAATGCGAGGAAATGTAATTTCGGGGACAGTTTACTTAACTCCCCCTGCGGTCAATTCAGTCTCTTGAATTAAGTAAGCTGTCCCCGGAACTTCCAGTCCCTTGAATTAAGCAAGGTGTCCCCGACTTCCCTTCTCAAAGCCCCCTCCGGTGCAGTTTGTTTTATCTGTTTATAAAATACGCAGGAATGGAAACGGACACTCTTTGCTTTTATTCCAACTCGCCATGGAACTTGACCCGATCTTCACCAAAGAAATTGCTGACGGGATAATCTGAATAACGATTTGTCGCTTTCCATTGGTTGTTTTCGAGGATGAAATTCAAGGTCTCTTTCGATTCTGTGCCATCGGTTTTTGTGGTTTTGTACTCAAGAATGATGAGTTTGTCTCCTTCAGGCTCAATGCGATTGAGAAGAATTAACTTCGCGTTTTTGTATAAACTATTCCACTGCTTTGCCACATTGGTTTTCATTGCAGGGTCGGCAAAAATCGTTTCAAGTTCATTCTTTGATGGTTCGTCAAAGCATGACAAAACCCAATCTGTATCGCCCTTGGCCATTGCAGAAATCAGGGTGGTTAATGCCCCTTCCGGGCTGTCGAATTCCGCTTTGTCGCGGGGAGTGAGATTGAGGTATAGCGGCTGTTTATAATGCCAGACGGTGTAATTGTAGAGGTATTCGACGACCATCGTTTTTTGTTCTACGCCCTCAGTGGGAAACTTTAGAAAGTTGAGCGCGTAGCCATAACTTTCAGTCAAAAGCATAACGATCGCAATAATAAATAATTTTTTCATTTTTCCCTCCAGGTGATAACAGATTTGTAGCAAAGAAGTATTTGGTTTTTTGCGCAAATCCGGAAGGCCGCGTACATAACTCCCGCGTTGGCCAATTTAGTTCCTTGAATGTGAATTCTGGGGACAGTTTACTTAACTCCCCCTGCGGTCAATTCAGCCTCTTGAATTAAGTAAACTGTCTCCGGAACTCTGTTAACCACCCCAGTTGACGAGAGAGTAAAAAGAAAAAACTCGTGTAAGAATTGTAAACTGGGTATAAAAAAGCGCAAAACAGCAAAACAGGGTTCCAGCAATGCAACGCCTTGTAATGCTAATTGATGTCTGCCTAAAATAATAAAAATATGTATAGGCAATTATAAATAACGGGATCAACTCAAAAGCTATTAATTCATAAAAGATATGAATTGAGTACATTTCTTCAGAATAAAACAAGATGGCATTATATAGATGTGACAAAAAAACAAGAATAGATAAAATTAAAGCAATACATATTACAAGTTTTACTTTTTTCGATGGCCTAATATAAAAAATCACAATACTTAATAATATCGTTAAAATCGTTACAGCTAGTGAAATAGTATCCCAATAATCTCGGCAATATACGTTGCCGAACCAGGTAGTGAACTGTTCAATTTCGCTCAGCAGATTATTGATTTTCATATTCAGGCTAACTAGTTAATAGGACGCCAAATAGGCGCATAATATCCCGCAGTTAAACGGTGTAGTATTGTGTGCTTTGTGGAGTAACTCTAAAGACATGGAATCCCCCCATTCCAAATATTGGAGATGCTAATCCCGCCAGCTTCTTTACTTGGTGGCGTTGGAAACGGGCGAAGGTGGTGACAAGAAATGTCAGCCTGATAAGTTGCCTGATTTTTATAGCATTCTAACGATTGTCTTGGCAATCGTTTGTTGTTTCAGTGGTGGGTGACGATTCGGCGAATGCCGGGTGCTGGCGCAGCTGGCGGATCAGCCAGTCGGCGGCGAGGCCGTTGATTACGCCGGTGATGACTGCGAGGAGCAGGAACAGCGGGAAGAGGTGC
>NZ_JBZQJF010000007.1:0-19490 GCF_059905295.1 Mangrovibacterium sp. | reverse complement strand
CTCCACTTTCATCCCTGTTGGAGATTCCCTCCGAATCATGAATGTTTTTTCGGCAAGTTGAAAATTGAAAAGTAGCTGTATTTCTACTGGTTCGCAGCCTCGTTTTTAACGATAACCAGCTTTATTTAGCTCTTTTTCATATCGAAGCTATTCCGCCACACATCGAAACGATCTCGTCGCTGTTAGTTGCAATTCTGCCGTTCTTAGCCGGAATGTTGCCACTGTTAGATGCTTTGCCGACGCAGTTAGAAGCCATGTCGCCACACATTGAAGCTAATTTTCCACAGGTAGAAGCTATGTCGCCGCTGTTAGAATTTTTGCAGTCACAGTTCGATGAAACATATCCACGCATTGCTGCATTACCTCCACAGCTGGCTGGTTCTTTGCTGGTCTTCGTCGACTATATCCGGCCGGTTCCGGGGAAGTCTGAATTTCTTTACATTGACTTTTGGGACAGCCTCTTTTAAATTTTTCTGCTAGAGCATTTTCTAAAAGTGTAGTATCTTTTGAGGTCGTTTTTCCCCGGAGCTATTTAACCAAATTGTATTTCAATTCATGTTGCTTGATGTATTGGGTGAAAAACAACGAGCAAATCGCAATACCTGCACCGCCAATAAAAGGAATCCGCCAGTCGATTGTCCACAGTAAACCACCGACGACCGGTAATACTACAGCCGAAATATGGTTGATTGCAAATCCAACTCCCATGGATGGAGCGATATCTTTTGGTTCGGCATATTTGCGGAAAAAGCTGTTTATCCCGATTGAGAAGCTAAAGAAAAAGTTGTTAACGATATAAAGCCCGGAAGCAACATCCTTGTTTTCAATAAGAGCATAACAAAGGAAGATGACGATCAGACTACTGTACTCAATGCTGAGCATGGTTCGTTCACCAAATCGGTTGATTGCTTTCCCGATGTAAGGACTCAAAAAGTAAGTGATAATATTGTTGATGACGAACAGCGTAGTGATATGCCCAATCGAGAAATGGTACTTTTCAACCAAAATGAAAACGGCAAAAACCACGAAAATCTGTCGACGCGCCCCGGCCAGAAAATTAAGCGTGTAAAAAAGCCAGTATTTTTTCTTCAGAATTAATTTCTTTTGCTGAACAGGAAGGGTGTGATCAACCGGGTTACGGGTTAAAGCATAAATGCCTAAAACGATAACAACAGCACCGATAATGTAAAAGATAGCATGCAGTTGCATATACTTCGAAATAATCCAGATAAAAGCACCTACAGAGACGTTTGTGAGTGCTCCAAAGCTTTTGAGTTTAGCCAACACCTGCGGCACTCGATCGCCCTGAAAATATTGTAGGGAGAGCGATTGGTTGCAAGTTTCGAAGAAATGAAACCCAACAGACATGATTACGATCGTGAAAAGCAAGCCGTGGAAGCTGGGAAACATTCCGGTTAAGGCAACTCCAATACCGAGTAAAATAACCGACAAGGCTGCAAAGCGATGTTCTGCAAAAATGAGCAGGAAGTAAATCACAAAAAATGTCAGGAAGCCCGGAATTTCGCGTACCGATTGGATGATTCCGATTTGGACTGAATTAACTCCGGCAACATCAACTGCGAAATTATTGAAGAGGGTACGCCATCCCTGAAACCCCATCGCAGAGGCAACTGCTAACAGAATCAAATATTTGTACATCGGATTTTCCCGATAGCTCTTATAAATGCTCATATGTATTGCTTATGAAAGCAAATTTAACAAAAGGCCTTTGCGATATGTTCGAAACAGGCCGATTGTAAGGAAAGTTTCATCTTTGGGAAATATTCCGCTTTAAAGAAAGAATTGGGGCTCTTTTCGTTCCGAACAGTTTGTGTAAAGCCGTTCCCGTATTCCCCGGATGATTTCATGATCAAAACTACGCGCTTGTTCGGGGCATTGTTTGACACAGGCACAGCACCAAATACATTTTTTAGGATCGGTAAAAATACCACTTTCGACACGTATGGCATCAGTCGGGCAATTATCGGCACAAATACCGCATAAGGTACAGTTTGCTGCATCTGTTTTAGGGGCAAGTACGGGACGTTGCTTGCGATCAACAAAAGGATGTTTGCCCGGAATAAGGTCTAAATTTATCGTTGATTTATCCCCCGGATTCACTATTTTTTGCTGAATCAGGGAGCTAAACTGAGCAACCTTCTGCAAATCGCCAGCATCAGGACGGCTTTCAGCAATTGGTTTGCCAGCAGTCGAGTAGGAGTGTTCTCCAATGAAGGCGGCCGCCGCAATGACTTCGAAATTGGTTTTTTGAGCCAGTTCTGTCAGTTCAAGTAAGGCATCATCAAATTCGCGGTTACCATAAACAACGACAACAACCGCTTTGGAGCCTTTCCCGTCAATATTCAAAAAACGAACAACAGCATCGAGTGGTAATCTACCCGAATACACAGGCACACCAATAATAGAAACCGACTTATCGTTAAAATTTGTTGGCTCGAATAAAAAATCCGATTTCGTTAGATTGATTTCATTGATCGTTTTGAGTGCCAGATTTTCAGCTATTGCGTTCACGATAGTTGCTGTTGTTCTGGTAGGCGAAAAGTAAATACAATTGGTTGATTCCATAGTTCTGTAAAATTAAAAATATCCGGCAGGTTTTGGCAACAAGAAAGTATCTGATCACACCGTTACCTGCAGTTTATTCTACTACTATCTTCTTTATAAGTCAGAATTGAAAGGTCTGCCCGGTTTTTACAAACGGATTTCCAAAATTGGATTGAAAGGCAGCCAATGCTGGTAAGTCAGTACAATGTGAAGGGCGTAAAATCTCAACTTTTTCCCGCACGAAATAGTTGATCGTTTCTTGGGTTTGATGGTTGTTGTGTTTGAGATGAAAACCGCCAATTACAGCCTTGATTTTGTTGATGCCCGTAACTGATTTCGCATACTCACAAATATTGCAAATACCAGAATGACTGCAGCCGGTAACAATTATTAGTTCGTCATTTTGGATAAAGGCCAAGGCTGAATCATCCGGTACAAAATCGTCTTTCCCGTTTTCATCAACAAAAGCAGTTGTTTGCGCCTCAAATTGATTATTGCGCGGTATCTCACCCAGAAAATAAATCTGCTCTGCTATTTGAGCAGGAGTAGCTGAAACAGATAATTCAAATCGGCTTTCAATTTCTGTTTTGCTTAATCTTAAGCCTAAATTCGTTTGATCCCGTTTCCGAAATCGTTTCATAAACGACTTTGGGTGGGTAAGTAGTGGTTTGTCTTGTATGAACCGCAATCCGTCGCCATGATCCCAATGGCCATGGCTGAGTATGATCATGTCAACTTTGTCATTCAAGTTAATTTCCAGTCGTTTGGCATTCTGCAAATAAACATCGCTATGCCCTGTGTCGAGAAGAATCGTTTTTTTATCATGCTCTATCAGGTAAGACAAACCATGTTCGGCACAGAAGCTTCCACCTGCTACATTTTCGGTTAATATGGTTATTTTCATACCATTTCGTTTTCAAAAATCGGATCGAATTTTTCTTTTACGAATTTAGGAATTCGCATGGGTTTTCGACTTTTACTGTCAACAAAAACAACTGTTGAATCAGCAGAGCAGACGAGTTGGTTTCTATTATTTCGGACTTCAAACTGAAAACTTAAACGAGTAACCGGATTTTCATGAATAGTTGTATGAATAGTCAGCAGCTCATCATATCCCGCAGGTCGGTGATATTGTAAGTTCATACTGATAACCGGCATCATTAGTTGTTGGGCTTCCAGTTTGCTGTCTTCAATTCCCAGTTCGCGCATTAGCTCGGTACGAGCCTGGTGAAAGTAGTTCACGTAATTGCCATGGTACACGTAGCCCATTTGGTCAACTTCGCCATATCGTGGTCTGAGTGTCATTTCTCCTTTAATCATTTGCTCGGGTTTTATTGGATGAATCTGTTATTTCTGAAAATATTTATAGGTTGCCATCCATGTTTGCTTGTTGAAAGGATGGTCGTCTTGGGTGTAAAGTAAAGAACAAATGTTTGTTATTTATTCTTTTTGTGCAGAGAATAATCAGCTAAAACCCCAAAGTTTAATATTGGTGTTGTATTCGGGGGGAGTGAAAGACCTGGGGGACAGAGAAGAGACAAATAACCTTCGCGAAAGCACATAAAAGTGCTCTGTTTGATTTAATTGATTGATCAAACAGGCATTTCAAGGATGGAGATCTAAATCATTTTGTACGAGAGGAAGATTCTCTTTGAATCACTTCTGTGGGCATGGTAATCGTTAAGTGCTCGCTAAGCCGATTTTTGCTTTCAATCTCCTGAATTAATAATTCGGCAGCTTTAACCCCCATTTCGAAAGCAGGCTGTTTTAAGGTTGAGATCGATGGTGTAACAACTTCAGAGAACGGTTCATCACTGAAGCCGATCAGACCAAAATCCTGAGGAATCCGAACACCGATCTTCTTCAAATAGACCATCATCGCTAATGCGGAGGTGTCGTTACCACAGAATACTGCATCCGGAGGCTGGGGGAGTGCTAACAATCTTTTGATTGCGTCTTGTCCGTCAATTCTTGTTAATCGACTGTAGATGATTAAATCTTCATCGATTGGGATATTATTTTTCTCCAATGCGGCCCGATAGCCTTTCATCCGATCGCGATAGGTGTGCAGTACAGTTGGTCCGGCCAGGTGAGCTATTCTTTTGTAACCTTGCTGAATTAAATGTTCTGTTGCTTTAAATCCAACCATAAAATCGTCCACAACAATTTTATGAGCTTCCAGTTCAGGTACAACACGGTCAAAGAATACAATGGGAATTTCTTTTTTGGAAAAAAGTTGAAAATGATCGAACTCGTTTGTCTGCATGCTGAGCGATGCAATTAAGCCATCCACCCGGTTTGAAAACAGGGAATGTACTATTTGTTTTTCTTTCTCGAGCAAGTCGTTCGATTGGGAAATAATAACATTATACCCCTTTGCAAAGGCAACATCTTCCACACCGCTAATGAAGGACGAGAAAAAGTGCCGGTTAATCAAAGGAACTACAATGCCAATCGTGTTTGTTTTTTGATTTCGCAGATTCGAAGCAATAATATTTGGTTGGTAACCCATTTCCAAAGCTTTGGCTTTAATCTTCTCTTTAGTCGCTTTGCTAATTCTTGGGTTATCATTCAGTGCTCTTGAAACTGTTGATGCAGAGATGTTTAATTCTCTTGCAATGTCGTGTATCGTAATTGAAGGCTTATTATCCATAGTCAGAAATTCACTGCAAAGATGGCAATAATTTTTAAACTCAGGCTAAAATACAACTTTTTGCGCAATCGATTGCATCTTTCTGTTTTTAATTTTATATTTGCGAAGGAAAATCAAAATGCGGGGAAGACTTGTTGTTAACATTGGAACAAGTCAGATTTGTTATATCTCGCTTGATTCCATATTTATTTAATGTATTTCAAAGTTTAAAATCAATAAAATAGAAAAACTATGGCTATTATTTTCGAAGAGCGTTATGCTTACAACCCACAGGATTTCAAAACTTATGACACAGATCGAATTCGCAAAGAATTTTTAGTTGAGAAATTGATGGAAGAGGGAAATATCCACATGGTATATTCTCACATCGAACGCTATATCACCGGAGGTGCCGTTCCTGGTGCTGAGCCATTAAAACTGGAAACTGTTGACGCATTGAAATCAGAATACTTCTGTAAACGTCGTGAAGTAGGTATTATCAATGTTGGAAATGCAGGTTCTGTAACTGTTGACGGAACAGAATACGTTCTTGAATTTAAAGATGCCTTGTATATTGGCCGTGGTGCTAAAGAAGTTGTTTTTAGCTCTAAAGATGCTTCTGCTCCGGCTCACTTCTATTTCAATTCAGCTCCTGCTCATAAAGAATACCCAACCAAGCATGTTACTCTTGGCGATGCCAATGTATTGCATTTGGGTGCACTGGAAACATCAAACGAAAGAAATATCAATCAGTTGTTGATCAATACTGTTGTTGATACTTGCCAGTTACAAATGGGAATGACCGAGTTGAAACCGGGTAGTGTATGGAATACTATGCCGGCACACACACATAGCCGTCGTAACGAAGTTTATTTCTACTTCAATGTTCCGGAAGGTCAGTCTGTTTGTCACTTCATGGGTGAGCCAAAAGAAACTCGTCACATTTGGATGCAAAATGAACAGGCTGTTATTTCTCCAACATGGTCAATCCACTCTGCTGCAGGAACAAGTAACTACATTTTCATTTGGGGTATGGCTGGTGAAAACTTGGATTACACCGATATGGATGTTATTGCACCAACAGAGTTGAGATAATAAAAACATAAAATCATTTATCTAATTAAGTATAAATCATGAACGAATTATTTGATTTGTCAGGTAAAGTAGCACTGGTTACAGGTGGTACTCACGGTATTGGTATGGCTATTGGTAAAACTTTAGGTCAGGCTGGTGCTAAAATTTGTGTAAACGACCTTTCTGAAGAAAAATTAGCGCAAGCTAAAGAAGAATATAAAGCCGTAGGAATCGATGTTTTCACGGTAAAATTTAATGTTACTGACGAAGCAGAAGTAGATCGCGGAATTAGTGAAATCGAAGAAAAAGTAGGTTCTATCGATATTTTGGTAAATAATGCCGGAATCATTAAACGTATTCCTATTCTGGATATGCCGGTTGCTGATTACAAACAAGTAATTGATGTTGACTTGGTTGCTCCGCTGATCGTTGCTAAACGTGTTGCTCCGAAAATGATTGAAAAGCGTTTCGGTAAAATCATCAACATGTGTTCAATGATGAGTGTTTACGGTCGTAATTCAGTATCAGCTTATGCATCAGCTAAAGGTGGTTTGAAACTGTTGACTGCAAACATGTGTTGCGAATGGGCAAAATACAACCTGCAGATCAATGGTATTGGACCGGGTTATATTGCAACCTCACAAACAGCTCCAATTCGCGAAGGTGGTCACCCATTTAACGACTTGGTGATGATGCGTACTCCTGCCGCTCGTTGGGGAGAACCTGAAGATATCGGTAACGCTGCTTTATTCCTGGCTTCAAAAGCTGCTAACTTTGTTAACGGTCATGTATTGTACGTTGACGGCGGTATTTTGGCCAACTTCGGATACGTTAAAGGCGAAAACGATTTATAATCAGTTAGCGATGAAAAGAAATCTCTTCATTGCATTAACTGCTACAACTTTGTTTCTGGGGTCATGTGCAAAAGAAAAGCAGCTAATTGTTGAAAATCCGACTGATATGGCTCGTGCTGACGAGGTATTGGTATTGGAGCGCCAACAAGTGGATGTGTCTTTTCCTGCGCCTGAAGCCGGAATGCTTCCGGTTGTTATAAACGGAAACGATACCCTGGCATCGCAAGTAGATGATCTGGATGCTGATGGTAACTGGGACGAACTGGCTTTCCTGGTTAATTTTCAGCCTAAAGAGAAATTAGCATTGCATGTTGGGTACGTGAAGGCTGATGCTTATCCGGTTTTCAAGAAACGTACAAATGTACGCTTGGGAATCGATCAGGGAGATGGCAGCTGGAAAGAAGTTGATTATTACATGGCTCCGTCAGTTAACGAGCCTTTCAAAATCATTGCTCAGGGGGAAAGTGTAAGCTGGGAGAACGATAAAATGGCATTCAGAGATTATTTTGATTGCCGGAATGTGAAGGATTTATTTGGAAAACGTAAGCCTGATCTGATTATCGACAAAATCCAGACACCGGAACTTGGCAGTTATCATGACCTTGCCGATTGGGGAATGGATATCCTTCACTGTGGAAATTCATTAGGATCAGGAGGTTTGGCGATGCTCGAAAATGATTCGTTGTATCGCTTGGGATCAACTGAAACCTACGAATATCAGAAGATCGCAGAAGGCCCCGTACGATCTGTCTTCGACCTGAAATACGGCGGATGGAAAGTTGCTGACCAGAATCTTTCGGCTGTTGAGCGAATCACGATTTACCCCGGTAAATACTGGTTCCAATCGGATGTTACTGTTTCCGGTTTTAAAGGCGAGAAGCAGTTGGTAACCGGTATTGTTACAAGCTTTTTGAAAACAGAACCACAACATTTTAAAGCTGATGCTGATTACGATGCGATTGCAACACTTGACAAGCAATCCGAAAATCACGATGAGCTTGGAATGGCTGTTATGCTGAAAGCTGATGAAGTTACCAAAGTAGGCCGTACGACGGATAAGGATTATTTCGATCAATATCCGACGGTGCCGGAAAAGAACTTTAGTAATGTAATTTCAGAAACGTACTACGTAGCACAAAAAATTTCGAACGATAATCCGGTCAGGCACTATTTTGCTGCCGTGTGGGGGCTGGAAAATCCAAAATGGAAAGAGATGGCCAACTTTAAAGCCTATCTTTCCTCAGAGGCTGAGAAATTGAGTAATCCCATTGTTGTTACGATTCAATAATTACTTTTTTCTTGAAAAGCGGAAAGGTTGCTCTTTTAGGGCAGCCTTTCTTGTTTTTAGGACTATTCTGATTCTTTCCTGAAAGTATCCATGATGAGGTTCACGGGTTGCTGGTCTTTCATTATATATTACTGAAATCCCGGAGCCCTGATTAGCTGGTTTGCTTCATTTCTTGATGCATTTTTTGTAGATTCACCCCACAATCACATTCACCCCAATATGGCTTTAAATTATATCTGGATATTTTTCTTTCTCATTGCCTTTGTAGTCGGACTGGTTAAGCTCATTTTTATGGGGGATACCCAGGTTTTCACTGATATGATGAACTCAACCATGGACATGGCGAAAACGGGGTTCGAAATATCGTTGGGATTAACTGGTGTGTTGACACTCTGGATGGGAATCATGAAAGTTGGCGAAGATGGCGGTGTCGTTCGGGTTTTCTCGAAACTGATCGGTCCGTTCTTTCGAAAGCTTTTCCCGGAATTAGATGAAAATCACCCGGCCAATGTATCGATCATGATGAACATTGCCGCCAACATGCTTAACCTGGATAATGCTGCAACACCAATGGGATTAAAAGCGATGCAGGAGTTGCAGGCTACAAACCCCCAAAAAGATACGGCCAGCAATGCGCAAATCATGTTTTTGGTCTTGAACACCTCAGGACTGACTTTGCTGCCGATTAGTATTATGGTTTACCGGGCGCAGTTGGGAGCTGCCAACCCCAGTGATATTTTTATCCCGATCATGTTGGCCACTTTCTTTTCAACGTTGGCGGGATTGCTCGCGGTAGCTTATTATCAAAAAATCAACTTGCTGGATAAAGTTATTTTGTCCTATCTAGGCGGATTAACGGCGGTTATTGCTGGTATTATCTGGTATTTTTCATCTATCCCGCAAGATCAGATTACACTGATATCGAGTGTTGCCAGTAACCTGATTCTTTTTACCGTAATCATTAGCTTTATCCTGTTAGGTATCCGGGCCCGAATTAATGTTTACGAGTCGTTTATCGATGGTGCTAAAGACGGCTTTAAAGTGGCCATCAAAATTATTCCTTACCTGGTTGCTATTTTGGTGGCTATTGGTGTTTTCCGTACTTCGGGGGCAATGGACTGGTTTATCAGTGGCATATCCTGGTGCTTAACTCAGCTGGGGGTCAATACCGACTTTGTTGAAGCCCTGCCAACAGCTTTGATGAAACCCTTGAGTGGGAGTGGAGCCCGCGGAATGATGGTTGATGCCATGACTACTTACGGTGCCGATTCGTTTGTTGGACGTGTCGCCAGTACGGTTCAGGGAGCAACTGATACAACCTTTTATATTCTGGCCGTTTATTTTGGTTCAGTAGGTATTAAAAAAACCCGCCATGCACTGGTTTGTGGCTTATTCGCCGATTTTGTGGGTATTGTAGCTGCTATTGCTATAGCTTACCTGTTTTTCCACCATTAGAATGAAACTAACGCGTTAAAAAATGGAAAAGGGTGAGAATTTGAATTTCTCACCCTTTTCCATTTATCTGGTTGCTTTGTTTTCTTATAAGGAATCAACGACCTGTTTTAGTTTGACCAGTTTGGTCAATAAACCTTCCAGTAAATCCAAACGAAGCATATTCGCGCCATCCGATTTGGCAACAGCCGGGTTCGGGTGGGTTTCAATAAAAATACCATCGGCACCAACAGCAATGGCTGCACGGGCAATCGTTTCAATTAATTCAGGTTTTCCACCGGTTACACCGCTACTCTGGTTTGGTTGTTGCAACGAGTGGGTGATATCCATAATAACAGGGCACCCGTTTTCCTTCATCACCGGAATGCCACGATAGTCTACCACTAAATCCTGATAGCCGAAAGTTGTTCCGCGTTCGGTCAGCATTACATGATCGTTGCCACTATCCTTCACTTTGTTTACAGCAAACTGCATCGCTTCAGCTGATAGAAATTGGCCTTTCTTAATGTTAACGACTTTGCCGGTTTCTGCAGCTGCAATCAGCAAATCGGTTTGGCGGCATAGAAAAGCCGGAATCTGCAGTACATCGACATATTGAGCCGCTATAGCAGCCTCCGCTGCCGAGTGGATATCGGTAACTGTGGGAATGTTGAATTTCTCGCCTACAGCTTGCAGGATGCTCAATGCCTTTTCGTCGCCAATGCCCTGAAAAGAGTCGATACGGCTACGGTTTGCCTTTCGGTACGAACCTTTAAATACAAAAGGAATATGAAGCTTTGTGGTAATTTCAAGAATTTTTTCAGCTATTTCGAAAGCCATGTCATTTCCTTCAATGACACATGGTCCGGCCATCAAAAGGAAATTCTCACCTTGAAAGTTTAGTTTTGGAATCATGTTGATTTAAAATTTATGCGAATATACAACAATCGGAATAAGAAATGAACAGGCCCTTTCAGCTTTCAAAATTAGGGAGCCAAACGACTGATTTTCTATTGAGCAGACTTTAACTCGTAGCGGAACCGGTCATGAAGTCGGTTGGGACGTCCTTGCCAAAACTCCACAACCTGCGGCTTTATTATATAGCCACCCCAATGAGCCGGTTTCTCAATTGGTTTATCCTGAAATAAATTGCTGTAATGTGTGAAGTTTTCATCTAGCTCATCCCGCGATTTAATTTTCCGGCTTTGGGGTGATGCCCAGGCACCTAACTGGCTATCGCGTGGTCGGGATTTAAAATAGTCGGCAGAACTTTCCTCCGGCAGTTTTTCAACATGGCCTTTTATCCGAACCTGGCGTTCCAACTTCGGCCAAAAGAAATTGACCGCTACTTTATCATTTGTTGCCAGTTGTTGGCCTTTATTACTGTCGTAATTTGTAAAAAATATCAGGCCATCATCGTCCGCCTGTTTTAACAACACAATTCTCGAATCCGGTTGACCATCAACAGCCGTAGAAAGTGTCATTGCCGTTGGTTCTTCTTCCACCTTAACTGCTTCGTCAAGCCAAAGCTGAAAAAGACTAAGCGGATGAGCTGTCAATTTGTTTTCATCCAGAAAATCGTGTTGGTAATTTCTTCTTATATCCCGTAACATTTCAACTAGTTTGTTTTTCTTAATCTATGCCGATAAACAATGTTGAAAAGCGGATTGTTTCACAATTCATAACCAATAAAAAGAATTTATGAAAGTTTTAACAATGTTCGCTTTTTTGATGTTGCTGGTAGGAACAGTGCTGGCGGCAAATAATCAGCTTGCTATTGGCCAGAAGGCAACGCATACCGATGTGAAAATGCAAGGAATAAACGATGAATATGCATCGCTGAGTGATTTGAAAAAAGAAAACGGATTGATCGTTATTTTTTCATGTAATACCTGTCCGTTTGTTGTTGCCTGGGAAGGTCGTTACAATGGAATCTTCGATCTGGCAACACAAAATAAGGTTGGAATGGTACTTCTTAATTCAAACTATATGAAGAGGGAAGGTGAGGATTCACTGGAAGCCATGCAGAAACATGCCACTGAAAAGGGCTATAAATTACCCTATTTAATTGATAAGGAAAGCTTATTGGCAAACGAGTGGGGAGGGCAAACAACGCCACATGTATTTTTCTTCGACAAAAATTTTGATTTAGTATACAAAGGAGCTATCGACGATAACTTTAAGTCGGCTAGTGATGTTAAAGTAAGCTATTTGAAAGATGCGATTCTGAATATTGCTGCGGGCCAGCCGGTTGCAGAGCCTGAAACAAAACCGTTGGGATGTAGTATAAAGCGAAAAATTCAGGATTAGTTTATTGTTCCGAAGAGGGAGGTTTTAACCTTAGGTTTAAACCTCCTTCTTCGTATTTCGTATTCACCAGCATTCGTGAAGATGCATATTTTGTGTGTTTTATTTCCAAGGTGATTGACTTTAATTTAATTAATCCGTAATTTTGATAAAACAGAAAATTGCGAATTGTATAGATCCAAAATGTTATCAGAAAAAGGGCTTAGTTAATAATTTCTTGAAAAATAAACAGAGGAACGTCACCTTTGAAATTAAAAAAAGATTATTTTGTACTAATATAAGAGACGCTGGTTTAACAATATCTAATTACTTCTGTAATTTGACAAACGAATAGTGCTAATTTTTTATTTTGAGAATGGTATCAGAAAAGCATTCACCGAAAATTCTAATAGTCTCCGACACGATGGAAAATACAGATCATTTGCGATCGGTATTGATCAGTAGAGGTTATTTGCCGGTATGGATGAATACAGGTCAGGCTTCAGTGTTGAAATCAACCCGTGAGAAGTTTGACTTAATCATTCTGGATGTAGAGATCTCGGATCAAAATGGGATGGAAATCAGCAAGAAACTTCAAAAAGATGTTCAAACACCGGGCGTGCCGCTGATCTTTATTACACCGGCTAAAAATGAAGATAAACTGCTTCATATGTTCCGTCCGGGAGAATTTGATTTTGTGCAGAAACCTTTCAAATACGAAGAACTCATCATTCGTATTGAACTGCATTTAGCACTTAAACGGGTTCAGGAAGAACTGAAGAAATCCAAAGAAATAGCAGAAAAGGCAGCTAGTGCAAAGTCGCTTTTCCTGGCTAATATGTCGCATGAAATACGAACACCATTGAATGGGATCGTGGGGATGATCGATATTATGCGGCAAACCAACCTGGATAAGGAGCAGTTGGAATTTTTGGATATTATTGAAATATCAAGTGATACCTTACTGATGATCATCAATGACATTCTTGACTTCTCGAAAATTGAAGCGGGGCAGATTAAATTTGAAAATATCGCTTTTAATATTCGCGAAGAGATTGATAATGTCCGGAAGTTACTGGCCTATAAAATCAAGCAAAGTGAATTCGATTTTGCGGTTAAAGTTAGTGATTCGGTGCCCGTTCTTATTACCGGCGACCCTTTGCGCTTAAAGCAAATTCTGATTAATTTATTGAATAACGCTTTCAAATTTACAGAACAAGGGACTGTAAAGCTGGAGGTTAGTCTGGAAGGAATCATTAATAACAATTATAAGCTTCGTTTTGAGATTGAAGATACCGGGATTGGTATTTCCATGGAAAATCAAAAGAAGCTGTTCAAGACCTTTACACAAGCTGATACATCGACAACACGCAGGTTTGGCGGAACCGGTTTGGGACTGGCCATCTGCAAACGTTTGGCTCATATGATGAAAGGTGAGATTGGCGTTGAAAGTGAACTGGGTAAAGGATCCTTATTTTGGTTTACAGCTGTTTTTGAGCCGGTTGTAAGTGGAAAACGTCCGGAAAGCCCCAAAGCTTTTGTCTTAAGTCCGGATATTCATCTGAATATTCTTTTAGCGGAGGATAACGATATTAATGCGAAGGTAGCTATGCTTTGTGTAAAACGTTTAGGGCATAAAGTTACGCTGGCTACGAATGGAATAGAAGCGCTTGAGTTGTATAAAGAAGGACAGTTTGATTTGATTCTGATGGATGTGCATATGCCCGGAATGGATGGGGTAGAAGCAACCCAGGAAATCAGACGAATTGAGAAAGAAGATGGGATTAGTGAGGGAATTCCTATCATCGCAATGACTGCAAACAAATTTAACGACGAGATTAAATTGTTTTTAAAGAGTGGAATGAATGATCACCTGGGAAAACCATTTAAACCCACGGAGTTGGATGCAGTGATTAAAAAGAACCTGAATTATAAAGAAGTCTAAAATATTGCTGTTTACGCATGGTAACTACTGAAATTGATTTGCAAGGGAAAAAGATTCTTATTGTAGAGGATAATGATACGAGTCGTTATTACTATCAAAAGGCATTAAAACAATGTAACGCGACCAGTTATTGGGCAAAAAATGGTGCCGAAGCGGTCGATCTTTTTAAGCAGACACCGGGAATATCATTAGTCCTGATGGATTTAAATATGCCGGAGATGGATGGTTTTGAAGCCACTCGTAAGATAAAGGATATGAATCCTTCAACTCCGGTAATCGTGCAAAGTGCCTTTATTCTTTCAGGTGAAGAATCACGGAGCTACGAAGCTGGTTGCGACGATTTTATCGCTAAGCCTGTCCGTTTGAGCACTCTCATGAATACCATCCAAAAGCATCTAAAATAACTCAATATAAGCACAGAATTTACTCCTTTCAGTTACCGGCGTCAGATCTAAAAATCCCTTCCTAGGAACACCATCCTGCATGATTAACGGATTATTTCTCCTTTTTTCGTTTATAAACTGATCCAGATTTCCGTTGGGCTTAAAATCAATTTTGAAGAATCCAGCTGCTTTTGTGTGAATCTTCTTTTCAAGCACCAGGCTTAGATAGCCCATGGTGTAACGTGGGTTTACCTCCAGGCAAGGATGAATTTTCAACTTCCCGTTCAGATCTTCATAAGTCAGCAAGTCAATGCCTAACTGGCCTTCATAATGCGCAACATACACCGATTCATCAAGCTGCTGTTTAATGAGCAAGGCGAGATCATCCAATGCTTTTTGTCCACCGGGTAGTTGCTCTCTAGCCATGTTGTTGAGTTGGTGACCGGAATATTGCCCGTTTGAGTTCGTTTGAAAGAAACTAGGACCTAGATAGTTAACCTGATGATCACTGGTTATCTGGAATTGAAGAGACAGATCCTGCTTCTTGTTCAACCAGGGCTCGGCAATTAAATATCCTTGCTGCTCAAGAATGCTACCGATCCATTGACGGTTGGAGCTGTTTAATTCATTGCGACGCAATACAGCTAAGCCCCGACCACTGGAGCTGAGTGGTGCTTTCAAAACCAACGGAGATGATGACTTTAGCAGATCTTCAACTTCCCCTGCTGATTGCACCAGCCTTCCTGGTAGGTTTGAATCGATATATGTTTTGTCTGAACCTATTTGTTGTAACAACTGCTGTAAAAACAGAAAGGCTGTTTTACGTTCGAAAATTGTTCGGTATTCGTCCTTCCAAAAGGGCTTTGAGGCACCTAGGAAATTAAAAAGTTGACTTTCTGCCGGGCTTTTCCCCCAGGACTCCAGCTTTATCCGATCCAATGGTTGTTGAGAAATCGTTGTTTGAAGCTCCTCAATGGTTTGGAAGTCGGGCAGAGGAAAGCCTGCTTGACTCATTCGATCCATCCAGCTTGCATCTGGCTTTGGTGAAACTACGATGTCAGTTGAACCGGCAAAATGCATCATCAGAGGGGCTAAATCGGTTTCAAACTGGCGTAGTAAGGCTGATGGAACAAAATAGGGTGAACCATTTGCAATAGCGATTTCGCAGGTTGGATTAAAATGAAATATCGTAAGCTGGTTAGCGTGCACTTTTTTTGCTTTCAAAAGTATGAATTATGTAATTCGATTCAACTTTTATCCCGACAATGTTTAAATGCCACTTGTGATCTCTATATTTGTTATATCCATCAATGAACGAATTGTGAACAGAAGGTTTTCCGAACATAAAACAGGCCTGTGCCGGATTGATAAGTTGCTCTGTATTGTGCTTTTTGCCCTGCTATTTGCGCTGCCGTTTCAGGCACATTCGCAAAGCAAGAAGGCTGCAAAGCTATTTGACGAAGCCAAAGATTTGTACCACAATCATGAATTCCGGCAGGTGATTGACCGGTTGAGCTATGTGATCGATCATGAGCCAAACTGGTTGGAGCCGGTGTTGTTGCAAGCTGATGCTTTGGGTGAACTGGACTCTACGCAAGCCCGTGTTGATGCGCTTTCCAGAGCCCTGGAGATTGATCGTCAAAAGTATCCGAGGGTGTACTACTTGTTGGGAAATGCCCGATATGATCTGGGGGATTATTGCCAGGCAGCAGATGCTTTTAAAAGCTATTTGGCAACCGGCAAAGCGGGAAAACTGGAGGAAGAAACACGTCGGAAAATTGCCGATTGTGAGTATGCTGCTAAGTTAGTTGCCCATGAAGTTCCTTTTTATGCAGAGAACCTGGGTGATTCCGTGAATACGGACCTGAACGAGTACTGGCCATCGTTGACAATTGACGGGCAGAAACTTATTTTTACCCGCCTGATACCGGTTGAGCATCGCACATCGCCAATGGCACCACGTTACCAGGAAGATTTTTACCAATCGACATGGCAGGATAGTGCCTGGAGTAAAGCTTCCGCAATGACACAAGTGAATACCCGCGATAATGAGGGGGCTCAAAGTATTTCGGCTGATGGCCGGTTGATTTTTTTCACAGCCTGTAATCGCCCGGATAGCTATGGTGGCTGTGATTTATACTTTTCCCGCTTATTGAACGGACAGTGGACGAAGCCGCAAAATGCCGGAGCACCGGTCAATTCAGGGGCTTGGGAATCGCAACCTTCTATTTCGGCCAATGGCGAATACCTGTACTTTGTGAGTACCCGCGCAGGAGGAAAAGGAGGTCGCGATATTTGGCGCTGCCGTTTGGAAGGTTTCAAACCGAATGGTCGACCAGCCTGGGGAGAACCCGAAAACCTGGGAGATTCCATTAATACACCCGGTGATGAGGTTTCGCCCTTCATTCATGCGGACGGGCGAAGCTTGTATTTCTCGTCGAATTACTGGCCCGGTTTGGGCGATAAGGACTTATTTCTGTCTAAAATGGTCAGTGATACAAGCTGGACCACTGCCCGAAATTTAGGATACCCCATTAACACCGTTAAAGAGGAAAAAGGATTGATTGTTGATGCCTCCGGTAAGTATGCCTACTATTCGTCAAGCCGGGAAGGTTCCAGGGGCCTGGATATTTACCGCTTCAAACTGTATGATGCCATTCAACCCAGTCCGGTGTCGTATGTGAAAGGGATTGTGTTCGACCGATCAACAGGAATGCCACTATCGGCGCGGGTGGAGCTGATTGATGTGGAGAGCAATAAGCTGGTGACAAAAACAGAATCTTCAGAGGGGAAAGGTGATTTTCTGATTTGTTTGCCATTGGGCGAGGAGTATGCTTTTAATGTTGCTATGCCAGGCTACTTGTTCTATTCGGCCAATTTTGCATTGAAAGAAGTTCGGAAACTGGAGAACCCTATGCAGTTGGAAATCGGTTTAGAACCCATTGTTCCGGGAAGTGTCACTGTATTGCGCAATATTTTCTTTAAAACGGATTCGTATGCTTTGGAAAGTCAATCGAAGGCTGAGCTGGAAAAGTTGTTGGAATTTATGCAGCAGAACCCGGAGGCATGTATCGAAATTGGTGGACATACCGATCAGGTTGGGACAGCCGATTATAACCAAACGCTCTCTGAAAATCGAGCGAAAGCAGTTTACGACTACCTGGTGGGCGAAGGAATTGCCGAAGATCGCTTGTCGTATAAAGGCTATGGCTTTTCCGTTCCGGTTGCCGGGAATGAGACAGAAAAAGGCCGTGCTTTAAATCGTCGAACCGAATTTAAAGTTATTAAGTTGACTCGCTAAGCTGGCCTTACGGTCTATCCTAATTTTAATTGGGTCTTTTTCTCGTTCGCTTCCTGCATGGCTGCTACAAAGCGGTATGAAAAGAAATTGACATTGCGGTCGAGCAATCGGTAACCAAACGAAGCTAATTCATATAACGAAGGATAATGCTTCAGGATCATCTCGTTTAGCTGATAGCGAACCTGCTGAATCTCTTGATGATGTGTTTTGGGGAGTTTGTTCTTGTCGACCAAAACATTCATCAATTTTAACTCTTCAACCAGGCGGTAATCCGAATAATTGCGGTCTTTTTCAATAACAGCTTCGGTAAAGCGCATAGCCTCGTCGGCCATCAGGTCGATGAATTCATCTAACTCAGGAGTTCTGTTAAAGTTGTATACTTGATTTGTCAACTTATTAAACGCGGAAGTAAATTCACGTTTAAAGTTTACACGAAAGGTGTCAACCAATTTAAATTGCTCAAAAATATCGTGCATTATTTTTCTCATATCCATTTCCATTGGTTCGTGCTCTTTAAATTAATATAAAAAATGTCTTCTGCTGATACTTTCAGTTATATTGTAAAACATGAAAAGTTGTGCAAATGTTCGCACGATCAGTGCATCCATTGGCCGAATTTTCCCATTCGGTAGTCTTCGTAGGCCTGAATGATTTCTTCCTGTGTGTTCATAACAAAGGGTCCTTGGGAGACAACCGGCTCATTTAGCGGACTTGTATGTCCGAGTAATAAGATGCTATCCTGCAGCGCTTCAATTTGAATATTCTCCGAATCGTTTCCAAAATGGACCAGGCTCAGTTTATCAATATCCTGATCATTTACCTTCAGTTTTCCCCGGATAATATAAAAGAAGATATTCTCGTTAATCGGAATATGGAGGTTGAATTTAGCCCCTTGCTTAAAATCAATTGTTCCTAAATGTAAGCCGATTCCGGATGTAAAAGGACCCTTAACGCCCTTGTATTCCCCTGAAACCAGGTTGATGGTTGTCAGCCCGTCTTCCGATTGAATAGCCGGTATTCCATCCTTTTGAAGTCCTTTGTAAAAGGGAGTACACATTTTATCTTTTGCCGGAAGGTTTACCCACAGCTGGAGGATTTCCAGTGGGCCGCCTGCCTGCTTAAATTCTTCGGAGGAAACTTCGGAGTGAATCAATCCTTTTCCGGCTGTCATCCATTGCACACCACCGGCTTTAATAACACTCTTCTCGCCACTGCTATCGAAGTGGGCTATGTCGCCTTCGAGGATAAAAGTGACCGTTTCCATGCCGCGGTGCGGATGCGGGCCAAAGGGCAGTCCGTTGTTCTGCGGCGGATAAACCTGAGGACCGTGATGATTTAAAAACAAGAAGGGATCCAGGTAGTCGATTGACTGCGTTGGAATAACCCGGTAAGTAATTAGGTCGGCTATGGGGTCGTAAGCCGGTTTATGGATTGCTTGAATTGTTCTCATTGTTTGCTGTTTTTCATAGCTTAAAACAGCTAAACAGCCCGCTTGTTTACGGAAATGTGATTTAGAAGAAGTTCGTTGATTTTTCCGGAAGGGTACAATGGACGCACCATGTGTCAAACTGCCTTTATAGATGAAGGGCAATGAGTGCATAAGGTGGCGACCAGGCTTTTCGGGTCAGGGCTATGGAAGTATCAGGTGTCAAACCAGTTCTCCGGTCGTGGATTATGGAAGTATACGACCGCAACCAAGTTTTCTTGTTGTGGGTTCATGGGCGCGTAAGG
>NZ_JBZQJF010000006.1:0-22332 GCF_059905295.1 Mangrovibacterium sp. | reverse complement strand
TTTCCTGCACCGTAACACCGGGCAGCGGATCCTTGCTTGCTTTTTCCAGTACAATCCCAGAGATTGTCCGGCTTTGTGCTGTTGCCATAATAGCGACAAAACACGAAAGGAAGAGAAAAATCAATCTTTTTTTCATGAGACACCTTTTGTTTTGGTTAGAACTAAAAACCAGCAACTATTTCAAGTTCTGGATTGGAAATTGTAAGTATGGGTTTTTTATATATTTTGTTATTACAAAGCCTCAATTTTGACCTTTTTGCTTCATCATCTGTAATTTTAATATCGGAACCAACAATAAAACACTTGACCAATGATCAAATTTAATTGATCAATTCAATAAATCAAGCACATTGTAAGATGTATTACAAATTATCTTAAAAATTTTAACACTTTCTACTCTCTTATTGTATTCCTTAGCAAATACCCATGAGATCTTTGGGGCATTTCTCCGACAATACAAAAGAATTTTTTGGAATTTACATGTATTACAGATCGCCATTAATCTCGTCGTAGAATACTTGAAGAATATTCGTCCGGACATTTAACTTGCCCAACAAATTATTTTCCCGTGTTGGGTACACACGATTACTCAAGAAGACGTATATGAGTTTATCCTTAGGATCAGCCCAGATAAATGTACCGGTGAATCCTGAATGTCCAAAACTTTCCGGACTGGCTCCAGGACATGGGTAACTTTTCTCGGGAGCAACATCAGCGTTGTCAACCAACGGTTTATCAAAGCCAAGGCCCCGGCGGTTACCTTCTTCTGGATATTGATAGCTAGTAAAATCCTTCATAGTGCCTTCACTCAGATACCGGTGTCCTCCATAGTTCCCCATTTGCATGTACATCTGCACTAACTTCGCCAAATCATTTGCATTCGAAAATAAGCCGGCATTGCCTGAAATCCCTCCCATAACAGCAGCAGCCTCATCGTGCACAGTACCCTGAACCTGCTGCTTGCGGTAAAGCGAATCATACTCAGTTGGGACAATTTGATCCCTATCAAACTTCATCAGCGGTTTATATGTCAAATGATAGGCCCCAAGTGGCTTGTAGTAATTTTCATCCAGAAAATCCACAAAAGCTTCCCCGGAAAGTTTTTCGGTCAACTCCGGAATAAGGAGGAAAGTAATTCCGCTGTAAACATATTTCCCAGGAGGGTTAATCTTCGACAAGCGGATATCTCGGTACACGATCTTCTTAAATTTGTCTTTCAGAAACAGTCCCGGGGCAACTTGCAAATCATAACCATCTTCGGCTTGAGGCATATACCACTTTTCAATTAACTGGTCATCCCCTTTCATGGTCTCTTTCCAGTAACGGAGGTATGGAATCAGCCCTGACCGATGGGCCAGGATCTCTCGCCATCCAAGATCCTGCTTATTCGAGCGATGAAACAAGCCCCTTTTCCAATCTGTCCAATAATCTGAAAACCGATTATCTAAATCGATCTTCCCTTCATCAGTCAGTTTAAGAATGGCAGCTGTTGCTGCCGAAACTTTAGTCACAGAAGCCAAGTCGTACAGATCATCTTCCTTGACCGGGATTCGCTTATCGTAAGTATGGTAGCCATAGGTTTTTTGAAAAATGATCTTTCCATCCTTTGCAGCCAACACACTACATCCGGGAGTTGCTTTGCGGGCAATGGCATCGTAAACAATCGAATCAATACGCTCATTTAAACGAGCGCTGTTCATTCCCACTTCCTCTGGAATGGTATATTTCAGTCTGCCAACCCCGTCCAGTTGAATTCCATCACCTAAATGGTAGTAGCCGCCAATCGAAACCGGTAACTTCCCGGAAGCCCCAATACCACCAAAAATCAGCTGAGCCGACAGTTCCTGCACCAATGTATCGTTCTGATAAGCCATGATGAGTCCAGCCGGAGCTTTAAAGTCTTTCACCTCCGACAGTGCGTAGGGGCTTGAAAAGAATACCTCAATCGTTTTCTTTTCAGTTGCGAAATAATCCAGCAAGGCTTCGGTTTGGTCAGTCAAGCCGTAAGGTCGCTTCGGCTTTATTGGTTGCATGTTGCCAACCTCCATGGAGTGACGACGTTTGGCCTCGTACAGGTGAATACCGGCTACTACAAGGTTGAAATCGTTCAACTTCTCCTTTAAATCAGCGAGTTCTTCTGCGGTAAATCGTTCAGGTAAAAAGAAGTTGGTTGTTTTTATGTACTTCGCCAACATCTTCTGAAACGGAGTCTCCTCAGTTCTGCCAACAGCAACACAAGCCACCTTTAAGGTATCCAGTCCTTGCAGCGGCAAAACTTCGTCCTTATTCTCCAGCAAAGTCAGGGAAGCCTCGATCATCTTTCGTTTGGCTAATTCAACCTGAGGACTATTCAAATCGACCATCAAATTCTTCGTACTAAGACTGGAATAGCTGGCCAGCCCGGCCCAATATTTCGCGGCCAGTACCCGCCGACATTTGGTATCAATTTCATTCCAGCTCAAAGTGCCGTCATCCAATGCCTTTTTGATACCTTCCATCGCAACAACAAAATCTTTTGGAAACTCAACAACATCATTTCCTGCTTTCAGCGCCAGGGCTTCCAATTCACCTGGCTCACCAAAGGCTTTTGCTCCGCCCATATTCATCGCATCGGTTACCACCAAGCCATCATACGACCATTCGTCACGCAGAATGCCATTGATAATTTTAGGCGACAAGCTCGAAGGAATACCGGCATGGTCATCGAGCTGAGGCACATGCAGATGCGCCGACATAATACCGGTTACTCCTTCTTCAACCAAATGCTTAAACGGGTAGAGCTCTACCGAATCCAATCTCGCCCGATCATAAGGGACCAGTGGTAAGGTCAGGTGAGAGTCAGTTTGAGTGTCGCCGTGCCCTGGAAAATGCTTTGCCACCGCGATAATTCCATTCTTCTGCAATCCTTTCGCATATGCCAGACTCAATTTTGCCACTTCTTTGGGCGATTCTCCGAAAGACCGCATCCCGATAATCGGATTCAATGGCTGCGTGTTGATATCGGCAACCGGACCGAAGCTCACCTGAACACCCAGACGCTTCATTTGCTGTGCCATTTCGTTGGTCACCTGCTCAACTAATTCAGGATCGTAGGATGCTCCCATCATCATATTATAGGGAAAGCTGGTTACTCCGTATAGTCGCATACCGACCCCCCATTCAGCGTCCATCGCAATCAACAGGGGTGTTTGAGCGATCGACTGGTACAGGTTGGTTAATTCAACTTGTTTCTCTGGGTTTCCGGTAAAAAAGATTACCCCACCCAGATTGTATTTTTTGATGAGGTCAGCAACCTTCATTTGCGCCTCAACATTGTCGTTGGCATATGCATTCACCCAAATCAACTGCGCAATGCGTTGATCCGGTGTCAACGATTGAAATACAGAATCAACCCATTGCTCCTGCGCCGGGTTTTGCTCGTTAAACTGAGCCAGACAATGCCCGGCAACTGTAAATAATATTCCAAACAGGAAGATCAGTTTCTTCATAATGTCAAATTTTAAGCCTGCCCATCCAAACAGATCGAACTTTGTAATCTTATTTTCTATACTTTGATAAATATTTTATTGCGATACATCACGTATCCGATCAACCAAAAAAGTAGCACATGGGCCAATGCAAATAACAAGGAGCCATTAATGGGACCCGCCAAAGGCTCGAACACTTGCGTATACAACCAATGATACCCGTTTTGTAGTTCTCCGTCCGGCGTTTTTAGCTTAATGAGTCGAATCAATGAAATAGCCCACAAGGTTGAAAGCGAAAAAATAAACAAAGGGTTTTTGCCAAAAACCACAAAAAAAGAAGTCCACTTTTCGTATGATTTTACGTCGATTAGCCAGACCAATACACCTAAAACAAGTGACGCCCATCCTCCGGCATAAAGCACATATGAACTTGTCCAAAGCGGCTTGTTAATCGGGAAAAATAACCCCCAGATCCAACCGGAAGCAATGCCCAAGACTCCCCCAATAATCAACATCAACGGAACTTGCTCCTTGGCTCGGCTTTTAATAAGTAGTCCAGCCATGTAGCCCAATAAAGCCGTTCCAATAGCAGGCAACGTACTCAACAGGCCTTCCGGATCAAAACGAATCCCAAAACCTTTATACATATGAGCTTCACCCAAGATAGACATATCAAAAGGTATTGTTAGGTTTCCTTTGAGGCTGTATGGCATCACACCTCCACCGAAATACAGAATTGCCCAATAAGCAAGCAGGATTGCTGCCGTAATCCACGGTAAAGCCTTTCGCCCAGCTGCAAGAACGATCAACGAGGATATCCCGTACACCACTGCAATCCTCTGTAGAACTCCCATAATACGAACATGGGAGAAGTCCTTTTGCCATTGCGGGAAGGAATTAATAAACAGCCCGATGGCAAAAATCAATAAGGTTCGCTTGGATAGCCGGATGAGCGACTCCCTATTTAAAACATGGCCATATTTCGAAAACGAGAAAAACATGGACACGCCAACTACGAAAAGGAAAAAGGGAAAAACCAAATCCGTCGGTGTACATCCGTTCCACTCCGAATGTCTCAATGGCGAATAAATGTGAGCCCAACTTCCCGGGTTGTTAACCGTGATCATCCCAACGATGGTTATTCCACGAAGAACATCTAATGCCAAATATCGCTGCGTTGTTTTCATTGAATAAATTTAAACCTTTAAATTATTTATTCTTTCAATGCTCCGGAAGCCAAGAAAGATGCCATGGAAACAAGTCCAAGCATCTTTATCGACCTCTTTATATGGTAAACGATCCGCTAAATTGCCGGATCATCCGGACAATTAGGGTTATTATCCCGTTCTTCCTGCGGATAGGGGTAGTAATTCCGGTTACGCTCACTTGTCAGGTCAGAAGAAGGTGAGATTGTCAAACCAGGGTGAAAACGCCTGCTGTCGGCCAAACGCTGACCTGTAAAAAACAGCTCAATACAACGGTTTTTATAAATTTCCTCCAACAGATCGGCTTGTGAAAGGGAACTCAAATAATCCGTTTGATCCTCCAACCCGGCATTTACTCCATAAACGTCATCCGTCTTTGTTAGCACCATATTCAAATAAGTTACTGCCTTAGTCAAATCATTCGAACGGGCATAGGCTTCCGCCATGTTCAACAAAATTTCACCAGGCAGGTACACCGGTATTTCTGAACTGTAAGTTGAAAAGAAACCTTGAATTTGTTTCAACGTTGCTCCTCCTAGCTCTTCCAACTCAACGGTATCCGGAGCGGCTAAATAAAAGTCGTAACGGCCATCGCCATCAGCAGGAAGGTAGTCACCTTTCAACCCGAAGTTGTCTTTCGGGAACAAGTAAGGAGAACCGTTAACTGCAAAATCATATACCGGGTTATAATTCTCATTATCGTATGCAAAAGTTGATGTAAGCGTCAAGTCAATGTCTTGGGCTGTGCTGATACAACTGGTGTAATCTCCCTGGTACAAATACGCCCTGGTCAACAAAGCATCTATGCAGCTTTCCAGATCAATATTGCCAAGCACATTAGTGGTAAAATCGCTAGAAATTCCGGAAGCAACGGCACTTTTCGCTTCGGTCAACAGATTCACAACTTCGGTCATTCCCGCATCGAAATCCGAGAACTCAGCATCGCCATTATCGGAATTCATCAAAGGAGCCTCTTCAAAATTCTGATAGAGATTACAAAGCGATAGCGCTTTGAAATATTTCGCGAACGCTAAAATACCATTTCGCGTTCCATCTTCCATGGTGATATTATCCACATTTGCGATCAGGTTTTCAGCCTGACCTTTATCTTTCAACAAAGAAGACCACAAACTTCCTACACCTGTATTGATGTTCGTAAGCGACGTACTTCCGTATGACAAGTCCATCGGTGTTTGGTAGGTACTGGTTGTTCCGATTTCACGCGTTGTGATACCCGGAACGTATATAACATAGCGCAAGGAAGTAACCGAATAATGCGTACGCAGGCCAACACAAACAGCGTAGAACCCGGCAACACTGTTGTAAGCGTTCTCTTCATTGGGCTGGTTTGGGTTCGAAAACTCAGTGGCGCATGCCGACAAACTGACAGCCAACAAGCCCATCACTATATTTTTTAATATTTTTTTCATAGTTCTTCGGGATTTTAAAAGTTAACATTCAAACCAAAAATGATAGTTCTAGGAATTGGCACACTAGCCATATCATTACCTCGAACCACATTCGACTGTCCTTCCCGGTTAACTTCGGGGTCCATTCCATAATAATTATCGAATGAGAATAAATTGCGGCCAGTCAGACTCAACTTGATGGACTCGCACCAATCAACCGACGGCTTAATCCGGTAACCTAAGGACAACTCACGAAGTTTTACAAATGACCCATTTTCGATGAATGAATCGTAAATGCTATACTCAGCGGCACCCCATCCTTTAGGTCTTTCGCCCAACAATTCTTTTGCGGCACCGTCGCCACCAGAGAAGCGGTTCAAAATTCGTTTATCCCAACTGATAACGTCGTTGCCCTGAACAGCATCAAACTGCATTCGGAAAGACCAATTTTTATACCTTACCTCGTTAATCAACGAAGCGATAAAATCAGGATTTGGATCACCAATTACTTTTTTCAGGTTTTCACCCGTTGGCTGGCCATTAGCATCACGCTCTGCAACCGGTTCGTTGTTTTCATAATGCCCTTTCTCTCGCTGAGGAAGACCATCAGACGTCAGCAACAAACTTCCATCATCATTTCTTGCATAGTAGTAGCCATAGAATACGCCCAATGGATAACCGTTTTTGGCGGCCGATTCACCCCAGGCATACGTGATAATATCTCCCTCAATTCCGTCAACCTTGTTTTTGTTTGTACTAAAGGTTGCGGTTAGATCCCAGCTCAGGTCTTTTTTCGCAATGATTCCAGCTTTCAGCAATAGTTCAAACCCGTTATTTGTCATTGTACCAACGTTTTCAACACGGTATCCTGCACCGGTTGAAGGTGAAAGCGTACGTTCCAGCAACAAATCTTCAATATCTTGTTTGTAGTAGGTCATTTCCAAGCCCAATCGACCATCCAGAAAACCCATATCCGTTCCAACCTCAAACTCTGTTTGTCTCTCCGGCTTCACATCCTTATTCCCTAAAGTCGAAGGTTTGATCAAACCTGTTGTTCCATTAATTGAAACCGTACTGTAGTTTGTGTATCGATCGTAAGCCTCAATTGCAGTCATATTCCCCGCTTGCCCCCACGAAGAGCGCAGCTTGAAAGTATTCATAATATCACCAAGTGTACTTTCCTTCCAGAAATCGTTGTCTGAAACAACGTACGATCCACTCAGTTTGGGGTAAGTCTGCCGACGTTCCGCATCACCGAAGACCGAAGATTCATCTACGCGAACAGCTCCTGTTAAAAACAACTTATCTTTGTATCCAAAAGTCTGCTGAAGATAATATCCCCGAATCGACTTTTCCGCCATATAGTCATTTCTTCCTGTAACAGTTCCAGCGTTTGAAGATTCAACAGCCGGAATTAAATTTTCCGCAGATATGGATAGGATCTGGTATTTTTCGTATTGCAAACTATAGCCTGCAGCGGTTGTTGAAACCAAATTGTCGCTGATGTTAAAAAGGTAGCGGGCATTCAAATCATTATTCAACTTCATTTCATCCAGGCTTTCTTTTTGCGACACACCTTGTGGCGTTGTATTAAAACCTACCGGCACGTATAGTTTTCCCAGCGAATTACTGTAGTCGTAACCAAAAGTATAGTCCAAAGAGAACCCTTTAAATGGATGCAGTCCTAATTTGAAATCGGTAATTGCTCGTTTGTTAATCTGTGTTGCGTCAACTAGGTCAATCGCTTCCTGTATATTAGTAATCCATCCAAAACTTGGATACACACCATCAGAAGGCCGCATATCTACCGTATTATCGGCAAACAAAAAGCTTGTTAAAAGTCCATAATTGAAATCCTCGTTATTGAACTGGTTCTGGCTTGTATTGTAAGAGATGCTTGTACCTATACTCACATCCATCCAAGGTGTCAATTTATCATCAATCCGCAAACGGGCAGTCGAACGCTTAAAGTTTGTTCCGTTTACAATTCCTTCATTATCAAAGTGCGAAGCTGAAAAGAAATACCGGGTATCACCCTTTGCCCTCGAAAGCGAAACGTAGTTTTTCGTTCCGACAGCGGTTCTGAATATGAGATCCTGGTAATCGTATCGCTTAACTGGAGTTCCGTCAGCATTCGTCGATGTCGTTACATCGCCATCCCAAATGAGGTTTACATCATTATATGGTAAAGTCTTGCGAACTGAAGATACACTAAGCTGAGAATTCACATTGATTTCCAACTTTTCGGAATGTCCTCTTTTTGTCCAGATTTGAACAACACCATTACTTGCACGGGAACCATAGATGGCAGCAGCGGCAGCACCTTTAATCACCTCAACTCGTTCAATATCCTGTGGCTCAATATCAACCAAGCGGTTTTGCGTGTATCCTCCAAGATTGATCAACTCGCGTGATTCGTTATTCACAACAACACCATCGATAATATACAACGGATCAGAGCTCCCCAGTACTGTACTTGCACCGCGAAGCCGAACAGAAATACCACCTGACGGGTTACCAGAGTTCTGCATCACTTGGGCACCTGCCAGCTTACCCGACAAGGCGCTTCCAACACTAATGGCACCTGATTCCTGAATATCGATCGCCGGAATCGTTGATATTGCATTACCCAGTTGTTTCTTCTTTGTGAGTGCTCCTGCACCGGTTACCACAACTTCATCCAGCCCCAAAGCATCGGCTAACATCGGGACATTTATAACATCGTTGCTGCCAACCTTAACTTCCTGAGTTTTCATACCAATAAATGAGAAGAGTAAAACATCGCCATCAGCAACCTCAATATGATATTTCCCATCAATATCACTGACAGTACCTTTTGTGGTTCCCTTAACAGATATGTTTACGCCAGGCAAGGTAGTGCCATCAGAGGCAGACGTCACAACTCCGGAGACCATCTTCCCCTGAGCAAAGGCGTTTATTAAAAACGCCATTAAAAAAATAAACAAGAAAATTTTTTTCATAGGAATCTCGATTATAAGTTTAAGACTCGTTGTTCTTCTTTCAATATTACAACTTGTATTACATCTTACAACACGACAAATCGAAAGTAGTTATAAAATCACAATATTCTTAAAAATTTATTAACAAAGACTTTCTGCATTCCTAAAATAAGATAAAGCATCATTTAGATAGCTCCCTTTAGAATATAGAAGCATTTTATCGCAATCCTCAAAAGTGACAAAACAAAGATTTGATTAAAACAATGGCTGTGGTATGACAAATTATCTGTAAGTTTAAATAGTTTTTAAATATACACTATAATTTTCTTTTTATGAGTAAGTTCTACATAGGCATCATGTCAGGAACAAGCCTGGATGGAATCGATGCGGTACTTGTGGCATTCGAAAACGAAACGCTCCAACACATCGGCAACCATACGATCCCTTTCCCTGAAACACTTCAAAGAGATTTGGACAATCTGGTGAATTCCTTTCAAACAAACCTCATAAAGATCGGGGAAATCGACCACCAATTAGCACTGTGCTACGCTCAAGCGACAAAGGAGCTCCTGGAAAAAGCCAACGTTACAGCGGCGGAAGTTGAAGCAATCGGCTGCCACGGACAAACCGTATTTCACTCACCGGATGGAGCTTACCCATTTACAATGCAATTGGGTGACGGAAACCTGATTGCCGCGAAAACAGGTATTCGTACAGTAACAGATTTCAGACGAATGGATATGGCTGTTGGCGGAGGCGGAGCCCCCTTGACACCGGCATTCCATCAATATTATTTGAAGGATGCCTCGGAAAAACGATGTATACTAAATCTTGGTGGTATTGCCAACATTACTATACTGGCGGATGAAGAAGATAAAGTCATCGGTTTCGACACCGGCCCTGCCAATTGCCTGATGAATAGCTGGATAAAACAATCGAAAGGGCTTTACTACGACAAAAACGGAGCATGGGCCAGATCCGGAAAGATCATCGAACCGCTACTTACAGAAATGATGCAGGAGCCTTATTTCAAACTTGCCCCACCCAAAAGCACAGGACGGGAATTATTCAACCTAAACTGGTTTGAGAATATCATTGCCAAATTTCCGGAACAAAAAGAAGAAAACATCCAGGCAACTCTTTTGGAATTAACAGCTAAATCTGTAGCCAATGCAATCCTCCATACTGCTCCAGAAACAGAGGCACTTTATGTTTGCGGTGGAGGTGCGTTCAATACATACCTCATCGAACGAATGCAGTTTCATCTTAAGGGTGTAAAAGTGAGCACAACAGGTAAATTAGGAGTTCATCCCCAATGGGTTGAAGCGATTGCCTTTGCATGGCTGGCAATGCGCCGGTTGACGCACCAACATGGAAACTTACCAGCAGTTACAGGCGCTGGCAAAAAAGTCTTGCTGGGTACAATCTACGACCCGGCGATATTCTAGGTCTGCTCTATTCTTTTCGGGTAACTAACAAAAGCCCCATAAACATGATGAAACCATTAACCAGCAATAACTCAAAACCAAACTTATAGCCGAAAAACCAAGCTTCTGAATTAGCATTTAAAATGTAGGTTATAAGCGGGGAAAGCAAACCGATTACCGGAACAAAGCGATCTTTTACCTGACGTTTAGTAGCTATCCCAAATGCAAAAAGGCCCAAGAGTGGCCCATAGGTATATCCGGCTACCCGAAAAACGGCCGACACAACACTTTCGTTATTAATAATCCGGAAAACGACAATCACTAAAAACATCAGGAACGAAAAACCAACATGCACCAGCATTCGGGTACGTTTACTTTTGGCAGCAGTCGGATCCATATTTAGAAAGTCGATACAAAACGAGGTAGTAAGAGCAGTCAGGGCCGAATCGGCACTGGAGTAGGCAGCTGACAAAATCCCGAGTAAGAACAAAGCTCCGGCCACCGGACCAAAATATTTCATTGCCAGTAAAGGAAATAAATCATCGGTACGAGCAGGTAAATCAATCCCTTTTTGCTGAGCATAATAATACAACAAAACCCCCAGCGACAAGAAAAAGATGTTCGCAATGATAAAGGCAAAACTGAACCAGTAAATATTCTTTTGAGCATCTTTGCGCGTTTTACAAGTCAGGTTCTTCTGCATCATATTCTGATCCAAACCATTCATTGTCAAAACAATACCAACACCAGCCAGAAACTGTTTAAAGAAATTAGTTTTCGATTTCCAATCCCAATCAAAGATCCGACTGTAAGGATGCTGATCAACCACCTTGAACATATCACCAAAGTCCAGGTTGAGCTGTTTCAAAATTACCCAGATTGTTATCCCAATAGCTCCAAGAATGAATAGCGTCTGCAGCGAATCGGTCCAAACTACGGTTTTAATACCAGCCCTATAAGTATAAATCCATATCAGGAATAAAGTAATTAAAACGGTCACGGCAAAAGGAATCCCCAGATCATTGAAGAATGCCAGCTGCAAAACACCTGCGGCCAAATACAAGCGAAATGAAGCGCCAATGGTTTGGGAAACCAAGAAGAAAAAAGCCCCCGTTTTATAGGATCGTACGCCAAAACGTTCGTCAAGATAGGTATAAATTGAGACCAGATTTAAGCGATAATACAGGGGGATTAGTACCAACGCAATAATCCAGTAACCCAAAAAGTTACCAAGCAGAAATTGCAGATAGGTCCAGGCCGAATTGCCCACTTCTCCCGGCACCGAGATAAAGGTTACACCCGAAATCGTCGAGCCAATCATCCCGAAGGCCACCAGGTACCAGGGCGACCGCCTGTTTCCTGTAAAGAAAGTTTCACTATCGGCATTCCGGGAAGTAAACCAGGAAACGCCCATCAATACAGCAAAAAATATCAGAATTATTATCGCAATCAGTGCAGTACTCATCAGCAGTTGGTTGTTTGTTACAAGGTTATTATACAAAGATGTAAAAGATTAATCAATTCGCCGATTGATCATCAACATCGATATGCCAGCTCCAGTCGTTAAAATACAGGTTACCCCCAGCCCACTCAACTTCACCTCGCTGAAAATCATAAGGTTCACTTCTCATGAAGTGTTTTGGCGGAAATAACTCCTGCTCATAATCGTCATTCACAATCAATCGATAAGAATCAATCCCATGCACATAAAATTCACGAACTTTCGGATCATCTGTCTTTTGCAACTTAAACGATTGATCCAATGGAACCCAGCCCACTCCTTCATAAAAAACCTCACACCAATCGTGCAAATTAACATGACCGGGATGCAACATGAAGCCACTTTGCCATTTTACCGGAATTCCCTGCGAACGAGCTAAACTCATAAACAAAAAGGTTTGCATACCACAATCACCATGTCTATACTTCAAAACATAATCAGGAATGCAAGCCATCGTACTATATTCAAGTGCACTGGCCCATGGAATTGAATCGTTGATCCATTTATAAATCCGCTCAACTTTTTTCAATGGATTGGTTTCGTCACCAACAATCCGGGCTGCCAACGATTTTACTTTTTGGGAAAAAACAATATGAGGCGGACGCTCCTTCGTATAGTGCATATAAACAGCACTAGTGGTATCATAAGGCAATACATCGACCGGACTCAAACTGAAATACTGAGCGGCCGTTTGAATCTGATATTTCACTGAAAATTCTGTAGGTTGATCCTGAATCGCCTTTTTTTCCATATAAATTGTCCGCTGCAGGTGATCATTCGAAGCCAACAGATACTTCTTCGGCTCCGAATCAATGATCTTAAAATTCTTTTGTCGAGTAATCCCTTCCCGTGGCACCGGTAACCAGCAGCGCAAGGTTGTACCTTCCGGAACAACATTCGCTTTAACCGTCAGGCTGTACTTTATGACCATGTCCTGAGGCATTACCGGAGTTGATGAATTATTCGAGGCAGCGATTACTTGTTGCGTGTGATCAAGTCGAAAAGAATCCAACTGTGAATCTCTTGCATTAAATGCACTGGTCTGAGACTTGCCGGAGTCAAAAGCAAGTAAACGTCTCAAATTCGAAACTGCATTCGCAAAATAACATTCCTCACCGTCTATAACCTTCATCTCAAGCTTTCCTGATTGCTCCCATTTCTCCATCATGGAATCAGACACCTCACCAAAAGTTGAGCGTAGTTGGTCCTTTACTTGCTCCCTGCTTAAAGAAAAATCCAGGCGGGTACGCTTGCGAATCTCTTTTAATGAATCGGATTCCCCCGCGGATAAGTCAAACTTATTCATTCCAATCATTTTTGTACTAGCATAAAAGGGAAAGCCCGAACCCGAAGAGGCAGACTTCCGCGTATTACTTCGAAGTGAGGTAAGCACTAAAAAGGCAACAATCGCTGCGGCCGGAATTAAAATGAAGTATCTTTTTTTCATGATTATCTGTATGACATCTCACAAAAATAAAAATTCAAAATTGCTAAATCATGATATTTGAAAGAAAGTCAGAAAAAAATAATGAATCCAGTAGACTTGAAATAGAAACAAGCCAACATACTATCAAAAAGACAACTAAAAACAGCATTTCAAAGCGACTGATAAGAATTAAAATCAATTCTAAACCCAAAAGACAAAGGAAACGCCGATAAAACAACAAACAATTTGATTTTTCAATCTCTTGTTCCTGCAATAATCAATGATCATAACAAACGAATCACAAGAATTGCCAAAAGTTAAATAAACTTGAAGATACTTGTAATACATGTTACATAAATTATTAAATTCAACCTGAAGATCTATTTTTGTCTAAAGAGGAGTTAAGAAATTGAGTTCTTCAAACTAATTTCAAGTAAAGTCCGGGATTTAAAACTGGCCGATAGAGCTCATACACCCAACCTTCTTTTGATTTATTCATCAAAAAATGAATCAGTGGTCATACAAAAGACCGTATACGGTTTTAGAATGCCGTACTAAATAAGCTATTAATCAAAACGGGTTATACCAAAAATAGAGCCATTATTTATGACGAGTAACAGCATCACAGAATCTGAGTCTCTGTATAACGACCTCGAGAAAAAGTCGGTAAGGCAATTATTAGAAGATATTCACGAGGAAGATAAGAAGGTATTGCCGGCTGTTCACAAAGCGATTCCCCAAATTGAAAAGTTGGTTGAACAGATGGTTGAACGGGTGAAAAAAGGAGGCCGTTTATTTTACGTGGGTGCAGGGACCAGCGGCCGACTTGGCATTTTGGATGCCTCCGAGATACCACCAACCTATGGTGTTGGATACGATATCGTTATTGGTCTTATTGCAGGGGGGCGATCAGGCGATCCGGAAAGCCGTGGAATCAGCTGAGGATAATTTCGATTTAGGCTGGCAAGACTTACAAAATTACAAGATCAACGAATTAGATACGGTCATTGGGATTGCGGCATCAGGACGAACCCCCTATGTGATTGGTGCAGTGAGTAAAGCCCGCGAGAAAGGCATCTTAACCGGTTGCATCACAAACAATCCGGATTGCGAATTATCCCGGAGTGTAGAGATTGCGATTGAAGCAGTTGTTGGACCGGAATTCGTTTCCGGAAGTACCCGCATGAAATCCGGAACTTCCCAGAAACTTATTTTAAACATGATTACAACGTCCTTAATGATTAAATTAGGTCGGGTAAAAGGTAACCGAATGATCAATATGCAGTTAACCAACAAGAAACTGGTTAACCGTGGCACCCTGATGATCATGGAAGAACTTGGCTTTGATGAAGAAAAATCAAAACGATTGCTTTTGCTACACGGATCAGTCAACAAAGTGCTCCAGGCCTACCGAAAAGAAGAATAAAAGCAACTAACCTTCGTTGCTTTTCAGAAACTTATTATACACCTGCATATTTCGCCCGATATGTGCCTGCATCTTTTCATAGGCCCGGTCAGCATCTTTCTCGCGAATAGCATTCACAATCTCTTTATGATAGCCCAGGGTAATTTCCTTTTCCCCTTCAATATTGGCATAAATGAAGTTACGCATTCGCGGTAGCAGGTTATGTACCGGCTCCATAGTCACAATAACAAAAGGATTACCTGTTGCTCGTGCCATTGTCAGGTGAAACTTATTATCTAAATCAGACTCCAGCTGTGTGTTATCCGGATCACAAGAAGCAAATTCAGCCAAGTTGGTTTCCAGGTTTTTAAGGTCTTCTTCGTTCCTGTTCATCGCGGCCATTTTCGCAATTTCGGGTTCAAAAGCCAAACGAAGTTCAATAATCTGTGTAATCAAATTCATGTCGAATTTAAGATCATAATACAAATTCAACGAGTCGATCGCATCTTTCATATTGATCTTCTTTACAATCATCCCGCTCCCTTTGCGGATCTCGATCAACCCCCGCGCACTGAGTCGGCGCAAAGCCTCCCGCAGTGCGGTGCGACTTACCGCGAACATTTCACACAGCTCTCTTTCCGATGGTAGTTTCGAGCCTATAGGTAATTTCTTTTCCCGAATAGCACGCTCAATGTTACGCTCAATTTTCTGACTCAGCGTTTGAGTCGTACCAATTTTCTGAAAGATGTCATTCATATCTGCCATACCTTACTTCCTGTTTTGACAAATTAAAGGAATTTTTCGATTTTATCGATTAATATTCAAGTTCAAAGACCCATTTTCAATCAGAAATGTCGGAATTCCAGCTACTGTATTTGGATCCGTTAGTTAAAAGGAGAAAAAAGCGCCTTCCTTTAAAGATGACGCTATGAGCTTATACTAGTTCACTATTTTCTAAAAGTACTGAATCTCTTCACCCAATAAATCACCAAGTAAATTATTGGCTAAGCGACTTGCGCCAATCCGGAATAGCTTAGGATTCATCCATTCTTCTCCCAGAATTTCCTTCACAATCGTGAAGTAAAGAATAGCATCTTCAGTTGTAGAGATTCCCCCAGCTGGTTTAAATCCAATTTGTTTACCTGTTTTCATCCAAAAATCTTTAATGGCATGACACATGACAATGGCAGCCTCGGGTGTTGCCGCAGGGCTCATTTTTCCAGTTGATGTTTTGATAAAATCAGCCCCAGCCTCCATCGCCAACATTGATGCATGATGAATTTTTTCAGGTTCAGCCAAAGCACCGGTTTCCAGAATAACTTTCAGATGAACCTCACCAATTGCCTCTTTTATGGTGACAATCTCCTCGGTACAAATCAGCTTGTTTCCATCCAGGTAAGCCCACAAAGGAAGCACAATATCAATCTCGTCTGCACCTAACTCGACAGCCATTTTGGCTTCCTTCACCTTCATTTCAATAAAAGTCATACTTGAAGGAAAACCTCCAGCAACTGCAGCAATGTTAACCTCCTCAACAGTCAGCACCTCCTTTACACTACGAACCATATTGGGATAAACACAAATGGCAGCCACATTGGGCATCGTTGGATAATCATTATAAAAATCATTCACCCGGCCGGCAAACGCTTTTACATGGCTTACCGTATCTGTTGAATTGAGGGTGGTCAGATCGATACATGAAAATGCCAATTGTTGCATATCACGAGTGTTATTCGTTGCTGCTTTTACTTTAATCGCAGCTAGTTCAGCCTGAATCGTCATCGCTCTTTATTTTAATTTTGAATTATTCTGATGGCGGTCTTTGTCCCGCTTGGTTTTCTTTTCGATGCTCTTTAAAAAAGCCTCATTCAGGTCGACCCCGGTTTGGTTGGCCAAACAGATCAAAACCCAAAGCACATCGGCCATTTCCTCTCCCAGGTCTTTTCCCAAATCCGATTTCTTGAACGACTGATCACCATACGTACGAGCCATAATCCGTGCCAACTCCCCTACTTCCTCTGTTAAAATTGCCAGGTTTGTTAACTCACTAAAGTAACGCACCCCAATTGTCCGAATCCATTTGTCAACCAGCTGTTGAGCTTCCGGAATGCTTACCGGCGAGTTTTTCAGTTCATGTTCGTTCATCACTTCTGATCGTTTAGTTATACGAAGTTAAGGAATCCATGTTTAACATTCCTAAAAATCTTTATTTTGCGAGTCGATGATAATGGTTACCGGTCCGTCATTCAGCAGTTGAACTTTCATGTCGGCACCAAATTCGCCACTACCAATTTTGCGAGCAAGCTTATCCTCCATAGCCTGCAGGAACTTCTCATACATTGGTACAGCAAAGTCGGGTTTCGATGCCCGAATATACGACGGTCGATTCCCTTTTTTAGTGCTTGCATGCAGCGTAAACTGACTAATTACAAGGGCATCTCCGCCAATATCTTCTATCGATTTATTCATCACACCATTCTCATCATCAAATATCCGAAGTTGACAAATCTTTTTCACCAACCAATCAATATCTTCATTCGTATCGGCATCTACAATTCCCAACAAAATCAGTAGTCCTCTATCAATGGCAGCTTTTACTTTGCCATCGATGGTTACTGATGCCGAAGAAACACGTTGAATTACTACTCGCATCGTTTCATTTTCTATTAAACTTATCCCTCGAAGAACAAATCTATTTTTGTTTAATCTTTTTAATCAATAAATAAACAAAATAAGAAGTATTGGGGTTAATATCTCAAAGATAAGCAGGAATTTGTAATACAGCTTATTCATTGATCATTTACACAACAATAAGAATAACGACACGAGCTATGAGCCGCCAAGAAATTGCAACAATTTGCCTCTTTATAGTATTTCTACTAAGCTTTTCGGTTAGCCAGGCACAGCAAGGTAGTTTACAGGGTCAAGTTTACGACTCAAACAACAACCAAGACGTGCCGTTTGCAAAGGTGATAATTGCCGGCACAACAATCGGAACTATTACCAACGAAAACGGGCAGTTCAAATTCTCAGGTTTGCAACCGGGTTTTATTCGGGTTGAAGTTTCGCTGATCGGCTATAGAAACACGCTTTCCTCCGAAGTGGAAATCAGCAATGCCAAAACAGCACATTTGGAAATTGCCATTGAGAAAAACAACACACAGCTAGAGGAAATTACAGTAGCCGCATCGCGTTTTCGAACCACCGAGGAAAGTCCGCTTTCGTTGAAAACAATTGGGTTATCGGAAATTGAGAGCAGCCCTGGAGCCAACCGCGATATTTCGAAGGTTATTCAGTCATTTGCCGGGGTACAGTCCACTCCGGCTTTCCGAAACGACATTATTATTCGGGGCGGAGGCCCATCTGAAAGTCGTTTCTATTTAGATGGAGTTGAGGTTCCAAACATCAATCACTTTGCCACGCAAGGGGCTTCGGGAGGACCGGTTGGCATCATCAATGCAGACTTGCTGCGTGAGGTTGAGTACTATTCGGGTGCTTTTCCTGCCGACCGAGGAAATGCTCTCAGCGGCGTTTTTGAATTCTCCTTGGTGGATGGCAACAGCGATCGCTTTCGCGGGCAGGCTTCGGTTGGAGCATCCGAAGTTAGCGGTACGGCTGACGGTCCAATTGGCAACAAAACAACCTACATCGTTTCAGCGCGCCGGTCGTACCTTCAGTTACTCTTTGGTTTACTTGATATGCCCTTTCTCCCCACGTTTAACGACCTTCAGTTTAAGATAAAAACCCGCATAGATCCGAAAAATGAGATCAGCCTGATCGGATTGGGGGCATATGATATCTCCAAATTGAATATCGATCTAAAGAATCCGGATGAACAACAGCAATACATTTTAGCACAACTCCCGGATACCAGGCAATGGTCGTACACCATTGGTGCGGTTTACAAGCGATACAATGAGAACGGCTATCAAACTTTTGTAATCAGTAGAAACCAGTTGAGCAACGAGGCCGAAAAATACCTGGACAATGATAAAAGCTCAGAAGCCAACAAAACGCTGGATTACCAATCTCAGGAAGCAGAGAATAAGCTCCGCTACGAGAATACCATCCGTTCGGGAGGCTCGAAAATCGTCTTCGGTGGCAATATCGACTTTGTGCACTATACTAACTCGACCCGGCAAACCCGCTATTACGAAGATGGATCGCTGCAAGTGAATTACGATACTAAGCTCAACTTCATCAAATGGGGCCTCTTTGGGCAGGCAAGCCAGCTTTTGTTCGACGACCGACTAAGTTTAAGCCTCGGTATTCGGATGGATGCGAACAGCTACTCAACGAACATGAATTCACCGTTTGATCAGTTTTCACCCCGGTTTTCAGCATCGTGGAAACTAAGGCCCGATTGGAGTATCAACCTCAACACGGGGCGTTATTATCAGCTGCCGCCTTACACAGCGCTTGGCTACCAAAAAAACGGAACCTACATAAACAAGCAAAACGGATTGAAATACATCCGGGCCAACCACTATATCGTGGGGATATCTTTTCAACCTCAACCCAACCTATTCTTAAGCATGGAAGGCTTCCTAAAAGATTATGCCCACTACCCATTTTCGGTAAACGATTCCATTTCGCTGGCCAACCTTGGAGCCGACTACGGAGTTATCGGGAACGAAGAAGTAAGCTCTGTATCAAATGGCAGAGCTTACGGTGCCGAGCTGCAAGCCCGCTATTCAACGCCGGGTAAATTCAATTTTAACTTGTCGTACACTTTTGTGCGCAGCGAGTTTGAAGATAAAAACGGTCGCATGATTCCATCGAGCTGGGACAGCCGTCATGTGTTGGTCATCACAACAACAAAAAAGATGAAATGTAACTGGCAAGTTGGTGCACGCTGGCGCTTTGTGGGCGGTTTGCCTTACACGCCCTGGGATATGGATCGCTCGTCGCTCATAGAAGCCTGGAATGCCAACAATGGTCCATATCACAATACCAACCTGTGGAATACCAAGCGATTTAAGGCCTTCCATCAACTGGATTTGCGCATTGACAAAGCCTACTACTGGAAGAAAATGACCGCTAAATTCTATCTTGATTTCCAAAATTTTTACAATTTCAAAAATGAAAACCAGGACATCCTTGTGCGCGAAACTGACTTGGCGGGCAACTACCTGACGACCGACAACGGCACCCGCTACGTCCTGAAACGTGTAAAAGACAGTTCGGGAACAGTGCTCCCGACTTTGGGGGTTATCCTTGAGTTTTAAATAGACCGATTTTAAGACGCATGGATTATCTTTGCAACAAAATGCGCTTTTCGCTGTTTGTGAAAACCGATTAAGCTTTACCGAATGACTGTACTTTGTTTTCACTTGAATCACCCCGATCCCTACTTTAACCTGGCGACGGAAGAATATTTACTGAAGAATTTTGAAGAGGATATTTTCATGCTTTGGAGTAGTGAAAGCTCCATTGTTGTAGGGAAACACCAAAACGCACTGGCCGAGATTAATCACCGCTATGTGAAGGAAAACCAGATTAAAGTGGCGCGTCGTTTGTCGGGCGGTGGAACCGTTTTTCACGACCCGGGAAACCTCAATTTTACTTTCATGCGTAAGGTTGAAAAGATTGAAGAGGTAAACTACAAAACCTTCCTGCAACCGGTGAAAGAAGCGCTGGAAAAGCTCGGTCTGGAAGTTTCGAGCAGCAAACGAGACGACCTCATCCTGGATGGTAAAAAGATTTCGGGGAATGCCCAACATGTTTACCGCAAACGGGTTTTACACCATGGGACCTTACTTTTCGACAGTCATTTGGAAAAATTGAAGAATGCACTGAAAGTTGATCTTTCTCGCTTCGAAGACAAGGCTGTTCAATCGAACCGAAGTGTGGTGACCAACATTGCCGACCACCTACCCAAACCGATGACGGTTACCGAATTCGGTGATTTCATGTTCGACACAATCGCAAAAAGCTTCCCGGATTATCAGTTTACCGAACTTACCGATACCGACAAAGCAGCCATTCAAATTCTGCGCGACGAAAAATATTGCCAATGGGAATGGATCTATGGCTATTCGCCCAAATACACTTACCGCAACTCGATTAAAACAGCGAAGGGCGAGCTGAAAGTGACTCTATCCATCGCCAAAGGAAAGATCGTACAATCGGAATGGGAAGGTCCCATATCGGAAGAATTGACTTTCAAACTAACAGAAATGCTGCGCGAGAAAAATCATGCTTACGATGTGTTGCAACCAGCCCTCAGCCTAATGCAAGCCGAACTGGAAATAGAAGGACTGAATGCTGATGAGCTACTACGCGAATTGCTTTAAATGCATACCCCTTGATTGACTTAAAGAAATTTTGCTGTATTCAGAGCATCGAGAGATTTAGAGCAGTAACCTTTCATAAAAGAAAAGAGGCTCAGGACCTCTCTCATAACCCCAATTTTTCGATCGTTGATTACCAGTAGTTTTTGCTCAACCCAAAAAAACACTCAATTTTATACTAGAATCAACCATTTAGCGTCTTTATCTGATCTCTTGTTGCAAACACAAAAACTCAATAAATCAGGCGAAAGAACATCGAAGAGTTAACTCAAGGTTAAGCAGTAATGCAACATTCTTCTTCCAATACATGCAGTTAAAGAAAGTTCTTTATTTTCGCATCGATATATTTAGATATATGAACAAATCGATTGAAATAACAAAAAATAGCAACACAATGGAAAAGATTTTAATCATTGGAGGAGTTGCAGCCGGAGCAACGGCTGCAGCAAAAGCACGGCGCTTGTCGCCCGATGCGCAAATTACAATGCTCGAAGCCGGCCCGGATATTTCGTTCGCCAACTGCGGACTACCCTATTACATTGCGGGAGATATCGACAGCCGCTCAAAATTGATTCTTCAGAGCCCCGAGAGCTTTGACGAACAATATCAGGTAAAAGTACACATCAACACCGTGGTAAATTCGATCGACCGGACCAGTAAAAAGGTCCACACAGCAGATAGCCGCACCGGTGCAAAAAATACATTCGAATACACCAAACTCATATTAGCCCAGGGAGGCCGACCAATTCAACCGGAAATACCGGGAGCTGATGCCGACCATGTTTTTAGTCTGTGGACTCTGGACGATATGGACAAAATCGACAATCACCTGAATAATAAAGCCCCAAAAACAGCGGTAGTTGTAGGTGGTGGATTCATTGGACTGGAAATGGTAGAAGCTCTGGTAAAAAGAGGCCTAAAAGTACATGTAGTGGAAAAGATGCAGCACGTCATGTCCATCATGGAAGCTGAAATCGCCGGCTTTATTACCCGCGAGCTGAAAGCTTATGGCGTAGGTGTACATACCGAAAACGCGGTTACTAAGATCAACCCAAGATCGGTGGAACTGGAAAATGGACAAACACTGAATGCCGACATGGTCTTGCTTTCAATTGGAGTGCGCCCAACATTACAATTGGCCAAAGATGCCGGTTTGGAAATTGGAGATGCCGGTGGGTTGTTGGTCAACAGCAAGCTGCAAACTTCGGATTCGGATATTTACGCTGCCGGCGATATGGT
>NZ_JBZQJF010000005.1:0-12587 GCF_059905295.1 Mangrovibacterium sp. | reverse complement strand
GGATGATTAAGGAATTAAAAGTATTAACCATTAAAATTTAAAAGTAATGAAAACTTTATTTGCTAACAACGAAAAAAACATTTTTGATTCATTCGAAGTATTAACAAAAGAAGAATTAAATGAAGTTAAAGGTGGAATCAGCAGAGATATGGACATCTATGTTGAAGACCTTGAATAGTACCTTTCTTGAGAAATTGAATTAATTCGAGTAAAATCCATGGCTCAATAAACTCAAAAACAATATATTAGAAGATCATTACTCTTCAATTAAAGTTTCAAGTTTATTTCTAAGCTAAGAAAGAAGCTCTAGTTAAAATAATTATCTCATCATTCCCTAGAATTTATTTTTATTGATTATTTATCGAATATATTGTATAAAAAACAAGGGTTTATATGTTTCATAATATGTAATATTGTTTATTAGAATAAATACAAATATTCGAAGAGTTTTAGAAAGTTCTTTGTGTGTTTAAAAGAAAAAGCAAGAAAGATGATACGCAAATCAAACATAACAGAATACATTGACCGATACCTCAGCCAGGAGTTGACCGACGACGAGTTGAAGGAGTTCAATGCAGAAATGGCCATCAGCCCTGAGATCGAAGAGGAAATTACTCTTCACCAGGAAATCGAAGCAGCCATTACAGAAACAGACATTACAGAATTAAGAGCAAACATCCAGTCCATTATGGATCAGGAATCAGCTGAAAAAGAAGATTTGGTTGTTGCAGAAGGTTCTGACTACAGTTTCGAGTTATCTGAAGATTTGTCATCTTTCAAAGAATTTAAGTCATCGGTCAATATCAGTGATATCGTTAGCTTTGCTCAAAGTTTACCAAAACTTCACCTGGCACAACATAAAATCGCTGAAAAAGAAAATATTCATCAATACTACAAAGAACAATTTGAGGAAAAGAATGCTTCTGACGAAGAATTTGAGCTAACTCCGGAAGACGAAGCAATTTTTGCAGAAGTAGAACTCGCAATGGAAGAACGAGATATCTCTGAACTAAGAGATAATCTGCAGCACATCGCAGCCAATATGCCGGCACATGAGTTTGATTCCAAGGAACTTGACGAGTACATTAACCAGGAAATGGATGAGGACTTCCTTAAAGACTTTGAAGCTGAACTGGCGATCAATGAAGGTTTAATGAAGGATGTCGAGCTCTATCGAGATGTAGATCAAGCCATTGGGGAAACAGACATCATGGATCTAAGAGCAAATCTGGGAAAAATCCAACAAACGGAATCTTCAACATCCCGGAAAATAGAAGAAATCGACAGATACATGAATATGGAGCTGGATGAAGATGAACGTTCCTCTTTCGAAACTGAATTGACCAATAATCCGGATCTGGTTGCTGAATTGGAATTACACAAAGAGATTGACTCTGCGCTGGCTGAAAATGATGTCATGAATCTTCGAGATAAGCTAGATCGACTAAGCAAGGAAATTATCCGGGAAAAACGTAAGGAAAGATCATTCATTGCCCGAATTCCTAGATCTCGTATCGCTGCGGCAACTATTGCAGCATCTCTGATCCTACTGATAAGTATTAGCAGTTTGCTGAGTCGAAATAAAACTACCAATGACGGACAACTCTACAGTCAATACTTCCGTCCTTATGAAGCAACTGGGATATTCCGTTCAAACAACTGTGATTTAGACAGTAAAATAAGTATCGCACTGCATAAATACAATGCGGCCGAATATTCTGAAGCAATTGCATTATTTGATCAGGTTCTAAAATCAGATGCGAATAATCCGGTAGGAAACTTCTATCAAGGGATGTCATACCAGGAGCTTGGAAAATTTGATCATGCAATTACATCATATACTCAAGTTATAAAAGAGAAAAACAACCTTTTTGTCGAACAAGCTGAATGGTACACTGCGCTGTGCTACTTACAAAACGACAATAAAAGAAAAGCATACAAACAGTTACAACGAATTGCTGAAAACAATGGTTATTACAGTGAAAAAGCCACAGCAATAATTCGGAAACTGGCTGATATGGATTAATAAAACAACGATCATAAAGAAATTCAAAATACGTTAGCAAGTAAAGATCAAGCGTAAAACTGACAATCCTTAGTTCATTATTCCTTAGTTCAATTATCCAGTCAGTAATCGCAAAAAATCTTTCGGTATTCTTAATGAAATTCCTAATTATCCTATCTGTTCGAAGAGTAATTCTGAATACCTTTCTTTCGCAAATAATGTTTTCAAAATAATGGTTAAAAGAAAAGCCCGGATGTTAAATCCGGGCTTTCTTATTTTTGTATAAATAAAAAATCACATTAAGAATTCTTCTTGGACCCCTGATACATCTCGTACTTCCGGAAACTACATTCAAGCGAGCCATTAAACAAGGGAATCTTTACGGCTGGTCTAAGACCTAACCATTTTAAGCAAGAGTTTGTACTGATGATCCAAACATTTGTATCCTGAAAGCCATGCTTAAGCTTCTCCCCGATCATTTGGTATAAAGCCTCATCCCCACTTTCAATGCGCTCACCATACGGAGGATTAAAAATCAAAAAGTTGGTTCCAGGCTTCTTTTCAAGTGTCTTAAAGTCGGCTACTTTAAAAATAACCGAATCATCAACAAGTGCTTTTTCGGCATGCTGAAAAGCTGTGTTAATGTAACGACGGTCAATATCCGAACCGTAGATCATAAAGTCAGTCTCCCGATGACTTTTCGTGCTCTTTATCCGCTGAAAAAGCTCAGCATCGTAATTCTTCCAGTTCTCAAAGGCATAAGCTCTGCCAACTTCTCCCGGAAGAACATTCTTAGCAATCATCGCTGCTTCAATGGCAATAGTTCCGGAGCCACACATCGGATCCGTCAGGGAACTTTCACCATCCCAACCCGACAGCTTCAGCATACCAGCTGCCAGTACCTCGCTTATTGGTGCTTCGTGACGTCCAACGCGGTAACCACGCTTATGCAAGGACTCACCACTACTGTCCAGCGAAATGGTACAGGCATTGTTCGCAATATGCAGATTCACGATTACCTGAGGATTTCGGGTATCCACCGAGGGGCGTTTCCCTCCAACTTTGCGAAAACGATCGACAATAGCATCCTTCAATTTCAGGGATGCAAACATCGAATTATTGAAAACATCGCTAAAAACAACACTCTGAACAGCAAAAGTTTGATCTGAATCGAAGTATTGCTCCCATTTTATTTTTAACGCCTGGTGATAAAGATCATCAGCACGCAGCACTTTAAAATTCCGAATATTGACCAGCACCTTCAAGGCTGTTCGAAGGCTATAGTTAGCCTTATAGATCATTTCCAGATCACCGGAAAAATACACAGCACGACGAGCTACCTGAACATCATCGGCATTCAAGGCAAACAACTCCTGCGCCAGAACTTCTTCTAATCCGGCATAGGTGGTTGCCACCAAAGGATAAGTTTCAATCATTGATTTTTTTATGAATTAAATTCCGGCTCCGTCTTTAAAGGCTGTTTCGCGTGCTTTAAATTGAAGAACTTTCGAATTAGGTGCGACATTATTGGTTACCCATACGTTACCACCAATCACTGAATCGTGTCCAATCCGGATACGTCCCAAAATGGTAGCCTGAGCATAAATAATCACATTATCTTCCACAATCGGGTGACGAGGAACTCCTTTAATTGGGTTACCCTCTTCATCCAGCGGAAAGCTTTTTGCACCAAGCGTAACACCTTGGTAAAGCTTCACATTATTCCCAATAATACAAGTTGAACCTACAACCACACCAGTTCCGTGGTCGATGGTAAATGATTCTCCAATTTCAGCTTTAGGGTGAATATCAATCCCTGTTTCCGAGTGGGCCATCTCTGCAATAATCCGTGGAATCAATGGAACTCCCAATTGCAACATGCGATGGGCAATACGGTAGTTCGAAATAGCCCGAACAGCCGGATAACAGTAAATAACTTCACTACGACTTTTAGCTGCAGGATCACCAACAAAAGCTGCTTCAACATCGGTTACCAAAACGCGACGGATTACAGGCAGAAACGAAATAAAATCGGCTGCCAAGCCCTGAGCATAACGTTCCCGTTCTTTAAAATCGACCTCTTCCGTACGATCACAGGTAAAGCACAGTCCTGCCAGAATCTGCTCCGACAGTAATGCAAACAATTCGTCAACATACACTCCCATGTAATGTCGAAGCGAATCCTGTCGCAAAGTCGTATTTCCAAAGTATCCCGGAAACAGAATCTCCCGGATCATATTGACGACTGTCGCCAATTTTTCAGACGAGGGAACCGGCTCTCCCAACATATGTTCGTGGCAAACCATCTCATAAGTTTTCGGGTCCGCCAACTGTTCAACCGTATGGTTTATTTTTGAAAGTAAGCTATTTTCAGATTCCATTTTTCGAGTCATTAAATAAGGTTGTACTTAAGTAGCGTTCACCGGTATCACATACAATGACCACCAGGTGCTTATCTTTATTTTCCTCACGTTTGGCAATTTCTAAAGCAGCATAAACATTTGCACCTGATGAAATACCGCAAAGAATACCTTCTTCGGTTGCCATCCTGCGGGCAGTTTCGAATGCGTGTTCGTCCGATACCGGCAAAATTTCATCGTAAGCTTTCGTATTTAATACAGCCGGAATAAAACCGGCTCCAATACCCTGAATCTTATGCGATCCCGCTGGATTTCCGGATAAGACAGCAGAACTGCAAGGTTCCACAACAACCGAAAAGACTTCTGATTTCAGTTCTTTTAAAGCCTCCGAAACACCAGTAATTGTACCTCCTGTTCCGGCACCGGCAACAAAGATATCAACCTGACCATCGGTATCATTCCAAATTTCCTGAGCTGTTGTTCGGCGGTGCATTTCAACATTTGCCGGATTTTCAAACTGCATCGGGACAAATGAATTTTCAATATCCCGGGCAAGCTCATTTGTCTTAGCAATAGCCTCTTTCATCCCTCCTTTGGCTGAAGTCAGCACAAGTTCAGCACCATAAGCATTCAGCAACATACGCCGCTCCACCGAAACACTTTCGGGCATCACAATCTTCAGCTTGTAGCCGCGAACAGCACAAACCATGGCTAAACCAATTCCTGTGTTACCACTTGTCGGCTCAATAATAACCGTTTCCTGATTAATCAAATTTTGCTCTTCAGCAGCACGGACCATCGCAAAAGCTAAACGGTCTTTTACTGACCCACCAGGGTTTTGGGATTCCAACTTCACATAAACGTTTGCACAACAATCTGCCGACAAACGATTAAGCTTAACTAACGGAGTACCGCCAATGAGCTCTAAGACATTTGATGCAATTTTCATATTCATCTTTTTTTATTGAAAAGTGCCGAATTCGTTTGCAAATTCAGCTATTTCAGACCTAACAAAAGTCACCTTTTTCAAAATGATTCGCAAATAATTCAACGTAGCAAAAGCCTAAAAGTTGAACTTATTAATGGCATCAATTGCATTTTTAATCCGGGATTCACCGTCACCACCTACTTCAACAAAAGGTAAGTCACGGTTTATCAGCTGTTGCTTATAAATTTCGTAGAGTTCTTCGCGCTGCTCACCTCCGTTTTCACGCAGTGGATCGGGTTCCCATGGAATATCGGGTTTGCAAAGCAGATACAAGTGAACAGGCTTCTCCCCAATGGCCCTTTCCAGCCAATCCGGACATCGTTGGTAAACCCAATCGAACCACACTTTAGTGACAAACAACCAGGTATCAAGGAAAGCGTACTCTTCATGCTGTTTTATGGCATCCTCGTACTGCTTGATCTGCCCTCTTGCAATCGCTTCAACATCCTCATAAGTGTAATGTTCCCCTTTCCCTTCGAGGTAGGTACGGGCATATTCCGGGAAACTTGTCCCCTGATATCGACTAGCAAGCTCCCGGGTAAGTGTACTCTTTGCTGTCGATTCCGGGCCGGTCAATACGATAATCTTCGTCATCGGGAAACATTTACCGGTTGAATCTGCAAATCTTTGAGCTCTTTACGCCATTGTAAATAGCCGGCAACAGCCATGACAGTATATACCGAAAACAGGATTACTGTGGGCCATAAACCTTTAAAAGCATAGAGGGCAGTTGAAAGCGCATCAACAAAGACCCAAATCAACCAATGCTCAATGTACTTACGCGCCAGCATCCAGGTAGCTACCAGGCTTAGCGCTGTTGTTATTGCATCGCCAACAGGAATAGGAGAATCGGTGTAATGTTGGAGGACAAACTCAATTAATAAAAACGAACCAATGCTGGCTAAAATCAGCCACAACCACAAATGACGGGGAGTTTTGCTTACTTCCAGCGTGGATTCTTCTTTCGAAGCTCCTTTTACCCACAAATACCACCCGTAAAAGCTGACGACCACATAATAGCCCTGTAAGGCCATATCGGCATAAAATTTACTCACATAAAACACATAAATGTACAAGGCCGATGTGAGTAATCCCACCGGCCATGTTAGAATATTTTGTTTTATTGATAGGAAAATATAAACGATTCCTAAAACAGCGGCTGTTACTTCCACCCAATGGGTGGTTAGCCATGCAATAACCTGATCAATCATTTTTTACTTGTTCTGCCAATATATTATCATAGGTTGAAGTATTCTTCAAAACCTCGATTGCCTTTTGAATTATTTTATCCTCTTGGTTAACGACCTGGTAATAATACGAAGTTCCATATAAATCGCGGGCAATCATAGCTTTGGCTTGCCGTTTAATTAGCGGTTTCGCAAAAGAAATACTTTCTTCCGTCCCTTCAATTTTTTCCTTTTCAGCTTCAGCCAAAACACCTGTCACAAAATCGTCACCAACATTGAAAGATGCCAGGTAATCCTGGAACTTAGGATATTTTTTCTGCAGTTCACTTCGGTGTGAATCCAGATACGTTAAAGTGGAAGAATTCATGATGTTACGACGAACCAACTGGTTATAAAAAACATAGTTGACCGAAGTATCAAGAGGAACAAAAATATCGGGCATGATACCACCACCGCCATAAACAACACGTTTGCTATTTAAGGTAGCATAAGTCTGACTCTGGTCAAAATGGATGCTGTCAGCCGAAAATAACTCACCACTTTCCATCCGGTGTAAATAATCCTCGCGATATTCTTTCAATCCCTTATCGTATGGTTTCTGAATACAACGACCACTCGGTGTGTAGTAATGAGCAGTTGTTAACCGGACAATCGAGCCATCGGTTAAAGGGAATGGTTGTTGCACCAATCCTTTCCCGAATGAACGGCGACCAATTACCAAACCACGATCCCAATCCTGGATAGCTCCCGTAACAATCTCACTGGCCGATGCTGAGCCTTCATCAATCAGCACAATCAAACGGCCATGCTCAAAGCAACCAACGCTACTCGATTTGTATTCTCTGCGACGATCATTAATACCTTGTGTGTATACAATCAACTTATCGGGTCCCAGGAACTGATCAGCCAAACGAATGGCTTCTTTTAAATATCCGCCACCATTACCGCGCAAATCAAGCACCAGATTCTCTAACTTGTGTCCCTTATTAAGTTCAGAAAAAGCCTTATCGAATTCGTCGCCGGTAGTAGCTGCAAAGCGGTTAATCTTGATGTAACCGGTATTGTTGTCCAACATATACGAGGCATCCAGGCTGAAAAGCGGTATTTTATCCCGAACAATGGTAAAATCGAGTAAGTTCTTCTCATTGTGACGCTGAATTTTCAAATCAACACGAGTGCCTTTATCACCACGGAGCATATCGGTCACATCCGAATTTTTGAGTCCGATTCCGGCAATGTTCTTACCATCAACATCCATGATCCGGTCGCCCGGCATTAAGCCCACTTTCTCCGACGGGCCACCCGGGATGGTTGTTACCACCATCAAAGTATCGCGCAGAATATTGAATGAAATCCCAATCCCCTCGAAGCTACCTACGAGTGGTTCATTCATCTTTTCAACCTCTTCTTTTGAAATATAAACTGAGTGTGGATCGAGCTTAGCCAACATGCTCACAATGGCATCGTCAGTCAGCTTGTCAATATTGGTCGAGTCAACATAATAGCTATCAATCAGCCGAAGTAAGCGCCCGAATTTAATCATATCCCCTTGTACATCCTGGGTCTGGGCCTGAACATGACCTGCTGATAATACAAATGCAAACAAGATCATCCCGATCATGGATTTTATTCTCCAATTCCATCTCATAAAAAAAATCCTCCAAATTCAGTGTCGACGGGTGCCGACCAGTTAATTAAAAAGTCACAATTATCGCATCAAGCACCGCTTTTCATTACGAAAAGCTAAAAATAGAACAATATCCCTTATACTCAAAACAGCGAAACGGTAAGAAATGTTAACGAACTGGAACAAATAACGTTCCAATAATTTATAAAAACTACCCTAACTTTCAGGAATTAATAACCATCAGGGACATTTTAACCATACACAATCGTTCAAATGTGGGAGAAAAAATCAGATCTGCGATAATGATTAGAAATGGGAATTGGGTTAAGTCTTTTCCTAAAAAGAAAGATCCGACTTTGGTTCAAAATAGGATCTTTCTGCCAAAAACGGAAATCTAATTTTTAGAGTAATTGTTCAAGTTCACCTCCGTTGATCTTGTATTTCGGATCGAAATTCACCGACTTCATATAGTTTAAAATGGATTGATACAGTTGCATCGCCTCCGGTTTATCAGTCAGCTGATTGAGCTGCGACATGCAAACCAACAGCTTCCCTGCTCCCACTTTAAACTCAAATATCATCCCAAGTTTATGGTTGCGTTCCAGGTTATCAATGACCTGAACAATGGGTAAATACGCGGTTGGCAGCTTATCCAGAATCAATGAATTGCTGGCTTTAATCATCGAGAACCATTGCCAGTTGGTATGAAAATCCGTTGGAAAATCGGCAAACAAGGGATGCTTCGGATCCATTAAAAGCCCCAGTGTTCCGGGCGACACTGGTTTCTTACTCCACTCGCTGATCCCTTTAAACATACCGTAGTTCCAAAATTCGGGTGGAAAATGACCGGCAACACTATTCGCCTTCACATCCTTAGTTTTAGGGAATAAGAGCACCTTGGCTCCTGCATTCAATTTAGCCAAAACCGATTTCGACAATTGGTCAGCCACAAGAATATCATCAGGAACCTCCACTTCCTTTTTTCCCGGATAAACCCAAAGCGGATAACTGTTGGTATAACCGGTACCTTCCAACGAAATGCTAAGAGATAATTGAGAAGCTTTGGTTATCGCCGAAAGCTCAATACGCAAGTTCCCAAGTGAATCTAATCCGCCATTGGCAATCTCAGCCACCTCAAAACTCCCCTCTTTCACAACGGTACCATCTGTAGTCGTCAGTTTCCAGTTTAATGGAGCATGAATTGCCTTGTTCGAATAATTGGCTACTACGATCTTTGCCTGAAATGTTTCAGCATTAGTCCAGCAAAACTTAGGGAATTCACCCAGCAACACCACATCATTGCAGGATTGTTTCCAGGCTTCAGGGGTAATCACACCTTTGCTGTCCATGAAAGCATCCAGAATACCAACAAGTGCCGTTCCCTGTCCTGGGAAGTCCTGCAGATCCAGCAACTGAAACCCTGCCATCCCCTTGGTACGAATAGCAGCTTCCATCTCCGCCTTATAACACAAGGCCGACCAGGAACCCGATGCCCTATGAAAGACACTATCCAGATCGCTCATACCGGCTTTTGCCAGTCGATCTCGGAAAACTTCAAGGTTACGGGCACGAAGAACTCCGGTATATTTCGCGATCTCCCGATAGTCCGGAAAAATCTGGTACTGCCCAATCTCGTGACTAATCAAAGGAATAGGCATATGTGAAACGGCATAGTTAAAATTCACTTCGGTCGAGGGTTGCTGCGTATTCAGGATTCCTCCTTCCCGAGCATCGGCATAAGCATGCGTAAGCCGTGCATGGCCTAAAATGGAATCGCCGTGCTCAGGAACCCGAGCTCCAACAAAGAAGTCGCAATAGTCCTTGGGTTTCATATAACCGATATTTACATTGGAGCCCATGGTGTACAGAGGCCGGTTATCGTAAGCTTTAAAAGCCCGGACATTCTTTTCAACCCGCTCGTGCCCTCCCCAGATCTCATTACCGGGCGAAAACAAAACAAACGACGGGTGATTGCCATAAGCCTTCAACATGGCCATTCCCTCAGCACGGAGCATATCAGCAATGGTATCTGAGTCCAAACCGCCCCAAAAAGGCAATTCAGCCTGTAGGTACATTCCTTCCTCATCAGCAGCGGTAAATGCCGCTTCTGGTGGACAATAGGTATGAAAACGGTAATGATTAATGCCATACGACTTGGCAATCCGATACACGCGCTGCCAGTCCTCAACATTCATTGGGGTGAAACCGGTCAGCGGAAAAACAGCAGCCTCGTGCTTGCCTCGCAAAAATACGGTGCGTCCGTTAATTTGAAACTGCGTGCCTTTGGCTTCGAATTTGCGCATACCAAAGGGTACCGTTTGTGCATCGGCTGAATTTTCGGTATGTACAACGGCTGTTAAGTGGTAAAGCGGTTGCTGGTAATCGTCCCAGAGTTCACATTCATCACCTAATGGATATTCCAGCTCGATTTTAGCTTGTGCAGCCACAATCTCTTCCCTCTTTTTTAGGCGGATCGTTTCGCCCTTAACGATTTTGTCGGCAAACAGCTCTATTTTTAACTGTTGTTGCGGATCGGCTCCCGCCAGCTCTAGCTTAATCGCCACCTTTTTAGCATCAATATCGGGATAAACCTGCAAATTGGTAATATGTGTTTTATCAGACGCTTCAAGGTAGATTTGACCAATGATTCCGTTCCAGTTGGTTTGCGTATCATCCGAATAAATATGCACGTTCCCGTAAGGAGTGAGCGCCAAATCGTTGTCAACCTGTACCGTAATGGTATGTTCACCCGGCGCAAGATAATCCGAAACATCGAATTGCTGAGGCGACTGTAACAGTTGTGAGCCGCCCACCAGCGTGCTGTCGACCCACACCTTAGTTGTCCGGGTACGCTCCAAAAACAGCTCGACATGTTTACCGGCAAAACTCTCCGGAACGGTTACCTTTTTTCGATACCAGGCTGGTCCTTCGTACCGGTAAAGCCGGTTCAGGTGCATGGTCGTGGTGTCGGTATTCAAAATACCTTTGTGATTTAAGTCGGTGGTACCGGGGAGCAGGACGCTATCCTTTAAATCGGACAGATACCAATGTTCCTGTTCGCCAATATGAGCGGTGTCCGTTGCGAACTGCCATTGACCTTTTAAATCGATCTTTTGTCTGTAGTTGTGGTTGGGTTGATTGCATGCCATAAGAGCAAACAATAGAAATGCATAGAGAAGTTTCATTCTATTGGAATTGTTGGGTTTATAAATTTCTGTTGTTGGTATTACGAAAATAGCAAAAATGAGTGGATGAAACTGCTTGTACACCAATTTTGTACCTTGAATCCGGAACGAAAAATCTCACCTCCTATTCTCCGGCACCACTCCCGAAATGCCCTGCACCTTATTTGGATATTAATTTTAAGGCCCGTTTATTAAAAATCAGATCGGTTCTGCGTTTATTCAGCTACCAATTCCCTTATTGTTGTAACTTTTACAAAGTTCAAAACAGTAGCATGGAATTCTTCTGATGGTACATGATATTTTCGATTCGGGAATAACATGTTTTGATTTGAAAACAAACAATTAAAATTACAGTAGCCATGGATAATTCAGGGGACGAAAAAAGACGATTACAACGGTCGTCTGACAACAGAACCTGGCGGAAATGGGGACCTTATATATCCGAACGCCAGTGGGGAACTATTCGAGAAGATTATTCGAAGGACGGACAAACCTGGGATGCAATATCACATGACCTGGCACGCAGCAATGCTTATCGCTGGGGAGAAGATGCTATCGCCGGATTTTGCGACAGCCAACAAATTCTTTGTTTGGCACCGGCATTTTGGAACGGCAAAGACCCCTTCCTGAAGGAACGGCTGTTTGGCCTGACCAACTGGCAAGGCAACCACGGTGAAGATGTGAAAGAGATCTACTATCACCTCGATTCGTCGCCAACACACTCCTATTGTAAATATTTGTACAAATATCCTCAGGAAGCCTTTCCCTATGAAGAACTTCTGGAGGAAAATAAAAACAGGGACCGAAACGTAAGGGAATTTGAAATTACCGATTCCGCGATCTTCGATGAAGACCGTTACTTCGATATTTTCATCGAATATGCCAAAGCGGGGATCAACGATATCCTGATGAAGATTACGGTGCATAACCGTGGCCCCGAAGAAGCCGTGATTCATGTGCTGCCCCATTTATGGTTCCGGAATTTCTGGAAGCACAATGAAAGTGTCAAGCGGCCTGTTATCACCTCTCTCAATGAAAACTGTATCCATACGAACAGCCAGCGAAACGGCAGCTTCTATTTTTACCATCAGGGGGGAGAACAGTTGTTTTGCGAGAACGAAACCAACAACCAGGTGATCTACAATCTGGAAAACGATTTCGACTATGTAAAAGATGGGATCAATGACCATATCGTAAAAGGGGAAACGACGGTAAATCCCGAAAAAACAGGTACG
>NZ_JBZQJF010000004.1:0-10133 GCF_059905295.1 Mangrovibacterium sp. | reverse complement strand
GGGCGCCGGAGCTGCTGCGCTTCAGTTTGTACGTAGTTATCGCGAGAAAAACCAAACCGACCGGATTTTGGTGATCTCAAAGGAAACTTACCCATTTTATAACCGGGTATTGTTACCCGATTATATTGCAGGCAGCATGACTTGGGAAGCCCTTCAAAAAACAAACGACGAAGAAATAAAAAGATTAAACATACAGGTTGAAGCTGGTGTGAGCCTTAAAGCAATTAATGGTGACGCAAAATCAGTAGAATGCTCAAACGGTAAAATCTACTCCTTTGGAAAACTCATTTTAGCAACGGGTTCGAGTCCCAATGTTGCAAATACCGAATGGATGCAACTCCCTTCAACCTATACCATTCGAAGCCGATACGACGCTGATCGATTCCGAAAAGAAATCAAATCGGGCAACCGTGTATTGGTTGTTGGCGGAGGATTGTTGGGTTTGGAAATGGCTGCCTCTCTCCTTGAACTGGATGTTCAGGTAACCTTGGTTAACCGCAACCCAAGACTTATGGACCGCCAGCTGGACAATGAATCAGCCACACTGCTCAAAGAAATTCTAACGGGAAAAGGCGTTCATATTTTGTTTAACGACGAGCTAAGCCAGTTGAATTACGATCAAAATGAAAAACATCGGGTTAGCTTCAAAAGCGGCAAACGCCTGACCTTTGACGCAGTGGTATTTGCCATTGGTACAAAACCGAATATCGATTTTGCCAAAAACATTGTTGACACGCGTCGCGGTATTATCGTCAATGAGCATCTGCAAACCAGCTGCAATAACATATATGCAATTGGTGAAATAGCAGAATTGCACGGCAGCCTGTTTGGTATTACTGCGGCAGCCGAAGAACAAGCCGATGTATTGGCAAACCACCTGTTGGGCAACCCGATGAGCGAATACCATGGAACTGTCCCAATGAATATCCTCAAATTCCCGGGTATCGATCTCTGCTCGGTCGGACTTACTTCAATTCCGGCCGGATCAAAAGATTTTGAAGAAGTGGTATTTATCGATAAAGCCGCCCGCTATTACAAAAAATGTATTGTGAAAGACGATATACTGATGGGAGCTATATTGATGGGCGATAAAGCTGAATTTGCTGAATTCAAAAAACTGATCGTTCAGCAAACAGAGCTGGCTGGCTTGCGCAACAAGCTACTTCGCACGGGCAAACCAGCTGAGCCGGTCATGGGTAAATTGCTCTGCTCCTGCAACAATGTTGGGGCCGGTAATATTCAGAAAGCCATTCGTGGTGGATGTCATCAACTGGATGCAATCTGCGAGTCAACCGGCGCCGGATTAGGCTGTGGCAGTTGTCGCCCAGAAATTCAAAAACTATTGAAAGAAGAACAGGAACCTGTTATCATTAATTAAGAATGAAAACGCCAAACAACAAATATCTTCACCGTGTACTCAGCAAAGGAGGAGTAATCTCACCTGCCCTTTTAGCCAACGTACTAGAAATGGCCGAAAAATATGGCAATAAGCACGTTTTACTGGGCTCACGTCAGGACATCCTCTTCGATCTGCCATCGGATTTTACACCAAATATTGAAGGCTCTTCAATTTCAATTCAGAAGAGAAGCTCCGGCTTGCAAAATGTAGTTTCATCCTTTGTGTGTGTCGATATTCTACCTTCGACCAACTGGGTTTACTCGGGAACTTATCTGAAGATTATCAATCAGTTTACCTTCGACCACCAGTTACGAGTAAACATTGTAGATCCATGTCAGAATATGGTTCCTCTGTTTTACGGGCAAATTAATTTTATTGCATCAGAAGTGCCAAATTACTGGCACCTGTACCTGAATATGAAGGAAAAAAAAGATCCAGAAAGTTGGCCGGGGCTGATCTTTACCGACGATATTGCTGAGTTTGCGGCTAAACTAGAACAACTCATTCTAACCGAAAAGATTCAAACGGTTGGGGAATTAAGCATTCGTTTGTCAAACTCAGAACTGCAAAAGAACACCCTGAATAAAGAATCTAGAATCACGCTGCCAAAAGGTTTCTTTCCCTACTACGAAGGTTTAGTAAAATTAGACGGAAAAGGCCAGTACTGGGCAGGATTTTACTGGCGAAACAACCAGTATCCAATTCAGTTTTTAAAGGAAGTATGCGACCTGTGCATGAAAACCAACACCGGGAACATCAGCTTTACGCCCTGGAAAACCTTCCTGATTAAAGACATCGAAGCAAAGGACAAAGTTTACTGGGATGAATTGATTGGCCGTTTTGGTATTAACATGCGTCATTCTTCATTCGAACTGAACTGGCACCTGCCACTTCTCGATAAAGAAGCATTGAAATTAAAACGATACTTGGTCTCGGCATTCGACCAATTCGATATCCGTACGTTCGGATTGTCATTTGCGATTCAGAACAAAACGCAAGATAATTTCGCAACTGTCGTGATTCGTAAAAACGGGCGTTTGCCATTTCTCGGCAAATACGATTTTACAAGTAGCTACAGCATTGAACATGCATACGATTTCAACCCCAACAGCAATCATTACATCCTATTCGAAAGAGCTGTATGTCGACAAGATCTGCCCAAAGCACTGAGCGAACTGACCAAGCGTTATTATGCACGGCAATTTGTTGAGAAATCACCAGAATTACCACGACAAAAGCAAAAACATTCAGGACAAAAACTGACTGTACATCAGTGTCAGGACTGCCGTACAGTTTACGATGAACGATACGGGGATCTACTGGCCGACATTCCCGCGGGAACTACCTTTAGTGCTCTTCCACAAAGTTACTGTTGCCAGGTTTGTGAATCGCCAAAATCAAGTTTTAAGGAATTAGAAATAACAGAAGCCATTAGCGCGTAAAAAAGAAATAGATGGATCGAATTGAAGACCAAATGGGAAGACGTTTTGAAAAACTGAGGGTAAGCTTACTCAATACCTGTAATTTTTCATGCACCTACTGTGTGAGCTCGGAATCGGGTATTGCACCTGTAGGAATGGCACAGATCGGCCATGAGGAGCAATTGGATACCAACGAATTTGCAGCATTGATCGCAGCCGTCCACGAACTATGTAATCTGAAAAGCATCCGCCTTACTGGCGGTGAACCCTTGCTGTATATGAACTTATTCCGGCTGATTGAAAAAATAAAGCTCATAGGGATCGACGATATTCGGCTGACCACAAACGGCTATTATTTGAAACAGACTGCCCGTCATTTGAAAGAATCCGGACTTCAATCTATCAATGTTTCGTTAGACGCTATCGCCCCCGAGGTAATGAAAAGAATAGCCCGTCATAAAAGCCCTGAAAAGGTTTTTGAGGGCATTGATGCTGCACTAAAAGAAGATTTAAACGTCAAATTAAATGCGGTAATCATGCGGGGGCAAAACGAATCCCAAATTATTCCACTATTGGAATACGCCGCAAAAATGGGAATCAAAGTACGCTACCTCGAGCTAATGAAGATGGGATATCTCTATGAAGGACAAAATGAGCTTTTCTTTTCAGAAGAGGAAATTCTAAAAACTATCGGATACAAATATCCGATCACCCAGTTGCCCCGAAAAGAATCGGAAACAGCGCACTATTGGTCTGCTGGCGACAATCGGTTGTTTGGCATCATCGCCAATGAATCGACTCCTTTTTGCCACGACTGCAACCGGCTGCGCATGGACAGCCGCGGATACTTTTTCGGATGTCTGAGTAATGCCAACGGCGACAAACTTGCTCCGTACATTCACGATGAAAATTTACTTAGTAAAAAGCTGAAACAACTACTATTACTGAAACAACCAGCCAGGTTTCACGGAAGTGCGTTGTCTATGCGCAATATTGGAGGATAAAAAATGGAAACAACAATCCAAATAACATGTTTTGCCGGATTACGGAAGTTCTTTGAAGGACAACTGAGTTTAAAATTAAAACTGCCGGTAGCTTACGAGAGTGTGATCGAGGAAATGAAAAAGCTCAACCCCGAGGCCACTGAAATACTGGACAGCTGCCGGATAGCAGCCTGTGAAAGCTTTGTATCCTTAAAATCTTTGATGACCAACGATGATCCAATATTTATCATTCCGCCATCCAGCGGGGGTTAACCCAGCAAGAAGATCTTAAGCATTAGTTATAAACAGCGACAAACATAATATGAAACACATCTCACATAAAGATATTAACTACGCGGAACTGTTCAATGAATTCAGGGATCCCAACAGCGGTGCTGTAGTGATGTTCAGCGGCGAAGTTAGAGACAACAACAAAGGGAAGGCAGTTACCCATTTGGAATACGAAGCGTATGTGCCGATGGCAGAGAAAATGATTGGAGAAATCATACAAACAGCCATCAAAAAATGGCCTTTGAACAAAGCCGTTTGTGTACATCGTGTGGGTAAGGTTGATGTTTGTGGGTGTGCTGTGGTTGTTATTACCAGTTCGGCACATCGTGCAGCAGCCTACGAAGCCAACCGCTACATCATCGACCGGGTGAAATTTGAAGCCCCTATTTGGAAGCATGAGTTTTTTGTCGATGGCACCAGCGAGTGGGGACAAAACTGTGATTGCAGTTCTCCATCACATCCACATCATCACGAACATATACACGATCAGGCCCAATGAAACAACTGACGACAGAAGATCACAGCCGATTTTCACGCCATATCTCTCTGAAAGAAATAGGCGAAAGCGGACAGCAAAGGCTAAAAAACGCACGTGTGCTCGTAGTCGGTGCAGGTGGTTTAGGAAGCCCTTTGTTGATCTATCTGGCTGCTGCTGGCGTGGGCTGCATTGGAATAGTTGATGATGATGTGGTGAGTATTTCGAACCTACAACGCCAAGTACTATACAACACCGCGCAGTTGGGACAAAAGAAAATTGCTATTGCAGCACATCGCCTTCTGGAGCTGTATCCGGAGATCGAAGTTAACCAATACGACACGCGTTTAACCGTAGACAATGCTAAAGAGCTTATTACCAATTACGACGTGGTGGCCGACTGTACTGATAATTACGCAACTCGCACCTTAATCGGACAAATGAGTGCCCTGCTAAACAAGCCACTGTCTTACGCATCTGTACTTAACTATGAGGGACAGGTAACCGTGTTCAACTACAACAACGGACCGGCTTTCGACCAGCTATACCAAAGCGTGCCGAAAGATGGCTTGTTCAAAACCGAAGATATTGGTTTGGTAGGTGTTTTACCAGGCATTGCCGGTAGCCTCCAAGCCAATGAAGTGATCAAAATCATCACCGGATATGGTGAGGTACTCTCAGGAAAATTATTGATTTTCTCAATTGATCAAAACCGATTTCAGGTTTTCAACTATTAAGCCAACGCCAAACCAACAATCCGTTTGGTAGGCTCAGATAAGTTTAATTTTAAAGCAACCGAATGACCATGAGCAGACATTTTTCCCCAGGTTTTCTGCACAATCTGAATCAGTTGTGCATCCGTTTTTCTGGGCATGAAACCATCCATGTAATGTTCCAGGAAAACAAGGCAAACGATATCTTCAAGCTTTTGGGCTTCATCCAAACGATGGATATTCAGTTTTTTCAGAATGTCACAAACCTCGGAAATAAACTCATTGGAATATCCGGATGCCTTCAAAATTTCAACCGCCTTTTCAGCCTGGTAGTCACCAAGATAGTTGCGCCACTGGTAATAGCCAATACGTCCCTCAGGATAGGTACAACGGGCAATCTCCCAGCGGTACAAATGCTGGCACCACGTACCTATGGACAACGCTTCCGATGCGTCGGGATAAACCTGAGACAGACAATTAGCCAGACGCTGGCTATACAACAGTTCAACCGGCGTGCCATCCGGCTCTAGATTGGGATCTTGCAGATGAGCAGCTTTCAATGCCTCAACGGCTTTCGGGAAAACAGAACTATACATGTTTTTTCAATTTTAAAAGATAAACGCCGGTAAGCTTAAAAAGTTAGTTCGGCAAGGATGGAAAAGGATTCGACAGTACAAATTTGAAAGTAGAAAATTAACAGATAGCATCATGAAGAAAAGAATTGTTTTAATCGGAAACGGCATGACCGGCTACAAATTTTGCGAAAAATTTGCCGCGTCTCCACTAATTCAAGATTACGATCTACTGGTCTTCGGGGAAGAATTTCACCCGGCTTATGACCGGGTTCATCTAACTTCGTATTACACCGGTACTGTACCAGAAGAGCTTTTATTAGCTCCGGCTGGCTGGTATGCCGAACATGGAATCGAATTGCGTACCCACGAGCAAATCACATCTATCGATCGTGAAGCAAAGACAATCGGTTCAGCCAAAGAGTTGACTTATCACTACGATATTCTTGTGTTGGCAACAGGCTCTTCTGCTTTTGTTCCGCCGATTGAAGGCATTGATAAACAAGGTGTGTTTGTTTATCGCACCTTCGATGATATTGACAAAATCAAAGCCTTCATCCCACAGTCCAAAAAAGCAGCTGTGATCGGTGGTGGTCTGCTCGGGCTAGAAGCAGCAAAAGCAGTTTTGGATGATGGACTTCCTACCAGCATAGTCGAGTTTGCACCACGACTTATGCCTCGCCAGTTGGACCCGCAAGGCGCTGAGATTCTTAAAACGAAACTCGAAGAATTTAACCTTGAAGTTTTGCTGAACAAAAGCACCAAATGCATCATAGGAAATGGATCCATCCAGGGCCTTGAATTTAACGATGGTACAACACTCGACGCCGATTTGCTAGTCATTTCTGCAGGCATCCGGCCACGCGACGAACTGGCTAAACAAGCCGGTCTGGAAGTTCATCCGCGCGGAGGAATCGTGGTGAACAGCAAAATGGAAACTGCAGATCCGAATATTTTCGCAATTGGAGAGTGTGTGGTTGTCCACAACATGGTTTGGGGATTGGTGGCTCCCTGTTATGAAATGGCTGAAGTGTTGGTTAAAAATATCAGCGGAGACTCAGCGGAATTCCTTGGTTTCGACCTCTCATCGAAACTAAAATTGATTGGCACCGATGTCGCCAGCTTTGGAGATGCGCTTTCCGCTCAGGAAGACATAAAAACCATCGTCTACGAAAATAAAGCCCGTGGGGTGTACAAACGCCTCAACCTATCGGCCGACGGCAAATACCTGCTCGGAGGTATCTTAGTTGGAGAGGCCGACGAATACAACATGTTGAAACAGGTAGTCAATAACAAAATTGTTCTTCCTGAAAATCCGGAAGACTTCATTCTGGGCGCTCGTGGTGGTGACGGTGGTGTCGGCATTAGCGTTGGCGACCTTCCTGACTCTGCCATTATTTGTTCCTGCGAAAACATTAGCAAAGGTCAAATTTTAGAAGCTATTGAAAAAGATGGCGCCGAAGCTGTTCCATTGATCAAGAAATGCACCAAGGCAGGTACTGGTTGTGGTGGCTGTATGCCGATGCTAGACGATTTGTTGACTCATTACATGAAATCCCAGGGCCGTGAAGTACGTAAAACCATTTGCGAGCACTTCAACTACACACGTCAGGAGCTGTACGATTTGATTAAAGTGAATGAAATAAAATCGTTCACAGAGCTGATCAATGCTTATGGGAAAGGCTCCGGGTGCGAAATATGTAAACCGGTTACAGCTTCTCTTTTGGCTAGCATTTGGAATGAAGTGATTGCCAAGCACGACACCATTCAGGATACCAACGACCGCTTCCTGGCAAACATTCAACAACGAGGTGTTTACTCCGTGGTTCCCCGCATTCCTGGCGGAGAAATTACACCTGAGAAACTAATTGTAATTGGACAAGTAGCTAAAAAATACGACTTGTATACAAAAATCACAGGAGGTCAACGCATCGACCTATTCGGTGCCCGAGTGGACCAACTTCCGGAAATTTGGGAAGAATTGATCGATGCAGGTTTCGAAAGCGGACATGCCTACGGAAAGGCACTGCGCACTGTAAAAAGTTGTGTGGGTTCAACTTGGTGTCGTTATGGGATGGACGACTCTGTAAGCTTTGCGATCGAAGTTGAAAACCGTTACAAAGGACTGCGCTCTCCTCATAAACTAAAAGGTGGCGTATCGGGCTGTGTGCGCGAATGCGCAGAAGCACGTGGCAAAGACTTTGGCATCATCGCCACCGACAAAGGATGGAACTTATTTGTATGTGGAAACGGAGGGGCAAATCCGCGCCATGCCGACCTGCTCGCCTCAGATCTGGACAAAGAAACCTGCATTAAGTACCTAGACCGTTTCCTGATGTTCTACATCAAAACTGCGGGTCCACTGGTCAGAACTTCCAAATGGCTATCGGAAATGGAAGGTGGGTTGGGTTACCTGAAGGATGTAATTGTAAAGGACTCTCTCGGAATTGGCGAAAAACTGGAACAGGAAATGGTAGAACTGATTTCACATTACCAATGTGAATGGACCACTGTTGTTCGCAACCCGGAAATGCGTAAAAAATTCCGACACTTTGTCAACTCCGACCAAATCGACGAAAATATTAAATACGTACCAATGCGTGGACAAAAAATTCCCGCAAAAGCATAAAACTATGGAAACACAAATAACAACAACAGTAAAAGAATGGGTAAAAGCAGCGTCGGTTGATGACTTCCCGCAAAACGGAGGCGCTGCCGTGCTGATCAACGGGGAACAAATTGCCGTATTCAATTTTACCAACGAAGGTCGCTGGTATGCCACACAGAACCGGTGCCCACATAAAGGAGAAATGGCCATTTCGCGCGGTTTGACCGGCGATGCAGATGGTCGTCACAAGGTCGCTTGTCCCTTCCACAAGAAAACCTTTTCGCTGGAAGACGGCAAATGCCTGACGGATGAAGGTTACCAATTAAAAACTTATCCAGTCAAAGTAGAAGACGACTTTGTATTTATTGGCATCGAATAATAATTGAGCTAATTTTCTCGACTTCTGTTAAAAAAGAAAATAGTCCTTCAACCCAAGGTTAAAATGACAACAACTCACCTAATATCCATTGTTGGCGCAGGTCCCGGAGATCCGGAACTGCTGACTTTAAAGGCTCACAAACGCCTGAGTGAGGCAGATGCAGTTCTGTATGATGCCCTGCATGGCTACGAGATTCTAAAGATTGTACGCAAAAATGCCACATTGATTTATGCGGGTAAATTTCAGGGAGACGGGCAAAATCAGGAGGAACGTCAAGAGTCCATTCATGCTACAATGGCGGATTTGGCAGCACAAGGCAAAAGGGTTGTTCGGTTAAAAGCCGGTGACCCGATGATCTTCGGCCGTGGTGCCGAAGAGATTCGGTTTTGCAAATCGCATGGAATGAATTACGAGGTGATCCCAGGTATAACCGCGGGAGTAGCGGCTTCTGGCCTATTGGAAGTACCATTAACTGAACGTCGTAAGAGTCCGATGGTCTTGTTTTATACCGGCCATAGGACCAACGATGCGCTGACCAATATCGATAGTGTCATCAATGTACTTCGAGGTGGTGGAACAGTTTCTGTTTATATGGGATTACAAAATATTGGAATTCTTGCCAGACAAGTCCTCGACGCCGGAATAGACCCTAACATGCCCGTGCAGGTAATGAGCCATGTATCGCAAGCAGCGCAATCATTATTAAGCTGTACTATTGCCAATATTGAACAGACCTTACTGGAGAAAAAACCCATGACACCTGCCGTCCTTTTCATCGGGGAATACGCCGAACCTATCGTGTAAACGAGCTTCTCAAAAACTAATTAAGCTGTAATAAAGTCCCAACCTAAAGTATATTAACTTTTTGTAAAGGCAGTATAAATCATGATTAGACACCACATCGATTGTATCAATTGTACGAATACCGAATGCTTGATCAAAAAGCATATCAAAGATCCGAACATTGAGACCTATTTGGCAAGGAAGGTGTCCATACCCTGCCGAAAAAGTCAAAATATTATAATTGAAGGCTCGCCAATTCATGGTCTGTACTTTGTGTATTCCGGAAAAGTGAAAGTGCTAACTACGGGTATTAACGGCAGAGAGCAGATTCTGCGCTTGGCTAAAGAAGGAGAGATGCTGGGACAGCGTGGTTTTAGTACCCACCAGTACTATCCCATTGGTGCAATTGCCATAGAAGACAGTATCGTCTGTAACTTCCCGGTAGAAGTGATGAAGGAAATGCTTCTAAATCTACCCCATTTATCCTACGATTTCATAACTTTCTATGC
>NZ_JBZQJF010000003.1:0-11624 GCF_059905295.1 Mangrovibacterium sp. | reverse complement strand
CTTCCACTGAAACTGCTTGTTCATTCTCGCAGAAACTGAGGTCAGTGTTTAGTATTGCTGGTTGCGGCAAGGCATAAACGGAAAATTCGACAGTGGTGGTAGCTTCGCATCCATTTCCATCGGTAAGGGAATAGGAAATCAGATGCGTCCCTGCACCAGCAATTGCCGGATTAAAGTAATCACCAACGATGCCCGTACCCGAAAGTGTTCCACTGGCAGGTGAGACTTCCACTGAAACTGCTTGTTCGTTTTCGCAGAAATTGAGGTCTGTGTTCAAAATAGCAGGTTGAGGAACTCCAAAAACATCAACGATTTTTCCAAGACTGTTATTCGAGGTATTCGAGTCGAATGAATTGTTGGCAATAACTTCCAGATCGTATTGACCAACATTGCTAAGGTTTAGCGTATTTTGAAATTCGTAATTAATCGTTTCATTCGATGCGAGTGGTTCTGTAAGTATCCACAGTTCGTTTATTGGGGTGTTTGACGTACAGTTGAGTTGGAGCGATATGCTGTCGCCGGCTAGTACGGACTGCTCCCCCGTATTTTTTAAAGTGATTAAAACGCGTTCGTTTTCGGTTAAACTACATGCCGAGGATGGCGATGAAATAGCATCAAGCTGGAGATCGAGTGAACGAGCTAATGGAGTTCCGCTAATTAAAATATTATCCAAACCGGCACCCATTCCCCATAAGTAGAAGTCGTCATAGTAAAATCCAATCTGCATGCCGTTTTTGCAGATACTGTCGGGCAGAGCGGTTATAAAATTGGTCCAGTCGAATGAGCTGACTAACTTTAAGAATTCATGCCATTCGCTTTCTTCCTGAAGCTTGTATACGACATGTAATTCATCTTTTGCTCCATAGATGCCGGTTTTTAATAAATAATCGAAAGAGATCGTCACATCGCTATAATCAGCTAGTTTTAGAGGTGGGGTGGCTGCAATATCCCACAGGTGGAGATTATCGCCGGCCGCATATGAATCCACTCCAATGAAGGTTGTCGTATTGCTGGAAAAGTCCATGTAATAGGATTGCAGTGTTTCACTGGTTCCCAACAGCCAGCCTAATTCATTATTCTTAAACGAGAGATCAATTAGAGCGTCTTCAAAATCAACCAAAAATGGAAGAGGTCTTAAGGATTGAGGGAAAACCTCGATTTGATTGGTTGGCAGGCTCTCAAATTCTTCTGCATTAATTGTGTATACCGCAGTGACGCGAAAGTTGTAGCTTGTGTTCAGTTCAAGTGAACCGTCGGTATAGCTGTTTGTGGCAGTTGTTGCCCAAAGTACGCCATCCCGATAAATGTTGTAAAAATCCGGTGTCGATTCAGACGGAGGTTGCCAGCTAAGCTGAGCTTCAGAATTGGATAGCGTGTACGTTAAGTTGGTGGGAGGAAAGATACCTGTTTGTGTTTCGATCCCTGAAATAATAAGGCTGAAATTTTGAGAACCTCCCGTTAATGAGCCGGTGTGATTGATGCTGATTGTGTAATTGTTTCCACCAGGATTTGCAATATACACCTGTTCTACGTTGTCGACATGATTGGTTGCATGAACAGCAGCGGCTGTTGGGTTTTCCGGGGCGAGAAGCCAGGGGGAGTAGATTTCAGAAGTGCTATTGTTCTCAATTTGGATATCCAGGTCGTTTACCAGCTTCGGAGTCCGGTCGTTTAGGGCAGGTGAAGATGGTGTTGATGCGGGATCGGTCCAGCAGAGGGTGGCCTTTAGAAATGGTGATGATGCCAATGTTTTTACCTGAAATTGAATCTCCTGGCCTTCAGCTAAGCTCTCTTCGTGAATATTGCTGCCTTGATTCTGAGAATTTTCATAAATCAAATCACAAGCAGTTTTCATATTTAGCAATCCCCATCCGTAAGCATAATCGGGACCTTCATTGTTACCCATTTCATCGGCAGTATGAATTAACAAGCCTTTAATTGTTGATGAAAGGAGGGTGGTTTCGGGTTGGACTATCTGTTGAAGTTGATTAAGAAGCGCTATCGAACCAGTGGCCGAAGCGGCGGCCATTGAAGTGCCTGAATAACTGGCATAATTGATATCTGATGTTGAAATTGACGACAACACATCGTAGCCATTGGTCACCACATCCGGCTTAATTCGCCCATCGTCGGTAGGACCGAATGCACTGAATGAGGTCATATTTTTGGCATCGTCAACTGCACCAACAGTGAGAATATTCTTGGCAACAGACATTGGTGTAAGGCAATCGTAGCCATCCGTTCCACCGTCCGGTTCCCGTTCAATAGTCACGTATTTCCAGCCGTTATCCCATACATAATGTTCAAATGAATCTGTCGGGCCTTGGTTGCGGTCATTGCCTGCTGATTTTACAATCAGATAGTTCGGAGCAAGTTCTGCAATATAATCCAGGTCCGCACTGGTTTGATTATAAAATCCAAAGTCCGAATCTTCCGTTTCCGAAATAGTCGGATCGCCATACCAATACCAGCTGCTGTTTTGGGTGTTGAAATACCATCCGCAAAGTGGGCCGTATGAGTGGTTTGAAAGAACTATGCCATCAGCTGCCGCGTTGGCCATTTCTGCAATGTCGTCATTCAAATCCCAACCATAGATAATTGCCAGTCCGGCCATTCCCTGAGCATCGGGGTTGACGCCTGTTGCAATCATTGTTCCGGCCACATGGGTTGAATGATCAGCAAGGGACAATTCAGATTCCCGCATGGTAATACGTGAACCTGCAGAAGATTGAAATTCCTGGTGGGTTGCACGGATTATGCCTCCATCCCAGACATTGATTTCAGTTCCTTCACCGGTTAACGATGGATAAGAATTGTTCGTTTTCCAAAGCTGGTCAACTGAAATGGTAACGGCTGAACTGAGATTATCAGTTGCGTAATAAACCGGTTTTTTGTTTTTCCCTGTTCGCTGAAGGAGGATGACTTGACCATTGGGCGCGACATCGTATGTTGGAATATTGAGTGCTTTTGCCAGAGAGTCCGCTTTTGTCTTCTCCATATTCCAAAACGCATGTTTTTGTTGGGCAAATCGAATGAGTTCAGTTTGTTGTGTCGTTATAGGTAGTGTTTTCGGTTGTGCAATTAAGTTCCCCGCATGAAGGAGCAGCAGGATCAGGCTTATTAATGCTGTTCTGTTAACTAATATGGCTCGGAGATCTTTCATGTAAGCACGATTTATAATGACCAACTGTCTTTGTAATGGCAGCTGGTCATTAGGGAAAGGGAATATTATTGGGAACGATTGATTAATCTAAATAGTTACGGTTCTACTTCCGGCTCATAGTTGGGAAGGAAAAGAATGTTGGAATCACCATGTACAAAATCTAAAACCTGTACGGCATCATCGACAGCTACAGCAAAGCCTTCAACCCTTTCAGGAGAGAACTGTCCCCAAGCTTGTGTAAATGAAGGTCTTTCTCCAACTCCATAATATCCTTCCAAATCTCCAAATTTTAGAGGCTGCGCTTCGAAAACATCATAGATCGAAAAGATTGGTCCCTCTTCGCCATAGTAGTTATCGTTCCAAACCATAAACTGAATATACCGGTCCTTATAGATTTCACGATTGTACTGAAATTGAGATTCACCCTCTATAGGCTCGGAAAAATTGAAATAGTTTTTGACCTCGTTGTTAAAATCGTATTCGTATTCGTTTTCTATGGGATTTAAACCAATACAATCCATAAATCCATTAATGTAAACAACTTCATCAATATCAACTGTGCCTGTTTTGTCGGATCCGGCAGCAAAACAACCTGCTGCAAGCATTAAAGCATCAATTTGGTAATTAGCCAACAAAGCCATCCGATTGGTGTAGTTGTTCTCTTCTGTTTCTTCAAACATGAAATTCATAAGATATTGATACATCGCCATATTTTCGCGGGGGGAGTCAATTGTTTTGGTGAGAACGAGTACACCTTCACTATCATAATTCCAAACAGAGAGTCGACCACAGAAATCAAGGGTAAAATCCTCGCCGGCATCAATCACCGTCATGGCTTCTTCGAATGCTTGGTCTAAAACAGCTTGAGGTGATCGAACAATGTTTAATCGTCCAAAATCGACTTCAATTGGAGTGGCAGTCTCCGGTATTTCTCCATATTGATCTAATACAATGGCCTCTCCGGTTACAGCATCGATTGGTTGTACAAAGTATTCTGTTACGCCTTCAATCTCTAAGCTGATCATTTCAGGAACACCATCAGGATCTCTCAATAGTACATACAAGTCTCCGTAGTCTCCGCCACGAGTAGTGCCTGAATCCTCATTTTGACTGATGTTACCGTTTTCGTCAGTATTACCTCCTGCCCATTCCGGGGCGTCTGAATCATCTTCTAATAAGAGACCTACTCCGTCTGGTCGTTGACATTGGCTAAAAATGCCGATAATAAGAAACATAATCAGCATTGTTAACCCTTTCCTTGAATAATGGATTGCGTTTTTCATGGCAAAAAAATTAAAAAGTTAATTAACTAACAGGGAGTCGATTGGTCGTCTTTTTTTAGATTTTTATAAACAATAAGTTACTGAATAATAGGCCATAAGGCAATCCTCATTCCGGCCATTTTACTCTCCTCGTTTCGCGAAAAACTTTGGACAAAAAATACTCCCTTCTGGACATAATGACGAGATAAATAGCTTGATAACTCATAACATAGTTTATCGATATTTCGTAGTACTAGCTATGTTGGATAATTATGGCTACAAATTCGACTATCATCAATGTATTAATTGCTTACGACCAGAGTATTGTTGCCGAAGGGTTGGAAGCGCTATTGTCCCGGTTTAAAGACATTCGTGTGTTAGGACTGGTTAAAAATGATCTGTGTTGGAAGAAGCATGTTGCGGAATTTAAAGCTGATATTTTAATTGTAGAGTTGCAACATTTGCATAAACAACACATGGATTACATTCAGCAAATGAGTCAATCTTTTCCGGACTTAAAATTGTTGGTTCTTTCGGATATTATTGCACATAAACAGTTGGATGAGCTCTTGCACTATATCCATGCTTATGTGATTCGTAGGTGCAGTTCGGACAAGTTAATTTATGCAATTCGGGAAATTTATGGCGTAGGAAGGTATATCTGTCCCAAAGAGATTGATGCTATTTTTGGTTGCACCGATTGTCCTGACGTTGATTTTGACTTGACATTACGGGAAAAAGAGATTTTGGCGCATTGGCTAAACTCCAAAGATAATCTGGAACTGGCAGATCGATTAAATATCAGTCCTTCAACCATTCGTACACATTTAAAAAATATTCGTGAGAAATTGGGGTCTTTAACGCATGCAGAGTTAATGAATTATGCTTGCCGTGAGAATATTATGCAAGGTCATTTTAAACCGATTTGCAAAAGTTGTATGTTGTATTGTCACAGTTCATAACTTCCCTCCAGGTGGCGAATCTTCTTGAATTTTTTTTCTGATTACCTGCATTCATCTATTGTAAAATTCAGTTTCCTTTGTGTATCTTTCAGCCTATGACAGAAAGTATTATCAGTTATTTGGAAGAAGAGCTCATCGAACAGTTAGGCTCTGGTTTTCAGATTGAACGGAAAGAGCCGGTTGGTGGCGGATGTATCAATCATGCTTATCGTTTGTATACGACCAAAGGCGTGTTCTTTCTGAAGTGGAACTTTTCCTGTGCCGATGATTTATTTATTCGGGAGGCCGAGTGTTTACGCGAGTTAAAACGCGTAGCTGGTGATGCACTGGTGGTTCCTGAGGTTATTCTTGCCAAGGAAGCTGATGAGCTAAGTGGTTTTATTTTACTGGAAAACCTGCAGAGTGGAGCTGTTGCTGCTCAGGATGCCAAGTTTGGGTGTGGATTGGCTCACTTGCATCGAAATCAACCCCAAGAGTTTGGTTTTAGCAATGATAATTATTGCGGGGCGACACCACAGGTGAACGATTGGAAGGAGTCGTGGGTTGAGTTTTTCGCTGAGAACCGATTGGGGTTTATTCTTCGCCTGATCAAGAATAGTCGTGATATTACAGCTGACGATCTAAAGGTTTTCGAAAAATTGATTGATCGTTTAGATCTACTTCTGCCAAATAATTCGCGCGCTTCGTTAATTCATGGTGATTTGTGGTCGGGCAATTACCTTTACACCATCAAAGGACCGGCAATTATCGATCCGGCTTCGTATTATGCCGATCGCGAAATGGAGCTGTCAATCATGCAAATGTTTGGAGGCTTTTCGCCGAAGATGTGGGCGGCCTACCATGAAGCCTTTCCATTAGCTGCCGGATGGGAAGACCGGGTACAGATCTACCAACTTTATCACATTCTGAATCACTATTATTTATTTGGCGGTAGTTACCTGCAACAAGCGGTAAATGTGGCCCGGAAGTATCTTTAATAGTTTTGGATTGCTGGATATTAGATCGCTGGATAAGTATAAAGGACATTGATCTGAAAATCTAAAAATCCAGTGTCTGGTAGTCTGGTATTAAATCTCTACCAGTTTACTCTTAATGGCGTACATCACCAGCTGAGCCGTGTTTTTGCACTGGCTTTTCTCCAAAATATTGGCGCGGTGCTTGTCAACTGTTCGCTTCGAGATAAAGAGTTGATCGGCGATTTCCTGGTTCGAAAATCCCTGGCAAATCAGGATCAAAATTTCAATTTCCCGTTCCGACAGTTCCGCTTGCGGTTCACGTGTTTTCGAGCTTGTTCGGAGACTATTTACCAGGTTTTGCAGTAATTCCGACGAAAAATAGTTGCCGCCTTCAATCACCGTGTCAATGGCATTCTTTACCTCATTCATATCGGAGTTTTTTAATAAAAATCCCTTCACTCCGGCATCAACCATCTGGTAATAGTAGTCTTCTTCGCCATACATGCTTAGGGTAATAATCTTCAAATCCGGATATTTTTCAATGGCCATATTGGCCGCAGCAATTCCATCCATCACCGGCATTTCAATGTCCAGCAAAACGATGTCCGGCAACTCTTCTTCCAGCAGCTCCAAAAATTCCTGACCGTTACCGGCTTCACCGGCAACCTCATATTTATCAATGGTGTTTAGTAAAATCCGCAGCCCGTTACGAAACAGGGTATGGTCGTCAACCAACATGATCTTACAAGTCGTGTCATTCATTTTCAGTACCTACTTTAATGTTTACCAAGGTTCCTTTGCCGGGTTTGCTGTCGACATTAATTTCGCCTTTGAGTGAGTTGATTCGCGAAAAAATATTGGAAAATCCCATGCCGCCGTTGTTGGCCTGATTCAGGAGCTTATCCATCTGAAAGCCTTTCCCGTCATCTTTGTACACAATTGTAAGATTTTTTTCTTCGATGTTCAAATCGATTTCAATCTTTTTCGCTTTAGCATGCTTAATTGTATTATTGATTAACTCACAGATAACACGGTACAAAACAACTTCGATATTATTTTCGAACCGGCTGTCGCCCAAATTCGATTTCAGCTTAATATGAAGGACTTTAGTGGCGTTAATTTTATTGCTGAAATTTCGGACGGCACGGGCTAACCCGAAGTTGTTCAGGACATGCGGACTCAGGTTGTCCGAAATCTCCTTTAGCGATTTAATAGCCTCGTTGATAACCATCTCGGTATTCTGAACGATTTCCTTTGAGCTTTTGTCATGTTCCAGCTGGGCCAATGTTGAAACCGACATTTTTACAGTTGAAAGCAAGGGCCCCAATCCATCGTGCAGATCCTTTGCAAAGCGTTTCCTTTCTTTTTCTTCGGTTTGAATGATGGCATTCAGGAACATCTTTTCCGTCAATCGCCGCGAATCTTCAACGCGTTTCATATACTTAAAAATCTTTTGAATCAGGAATACACCGATGGCGAAGGTTAACGACATTGCCACCCCCGACCAGACCATAAATTCACCCAGCTCCTGTGGTTTGAAATTGCTGATGTAAGGCAAGAGCTCCACCAGCAAGCGGACGGCCATCACCGAAAAACCGATGGTTAGCAGTACCCACGAAAAGTTGTACTTGGTTTCCTTAATGAGTTTGATGGCGACAATTACTGCAAAAACCTGTAAAATGATGGAGACAACCAGTATTATTTGAAGAACCATTTTTTTGTGTTTTGAAAGCCGCGATGTTTAAACGGCTAATCTGTTGACCTACAAATGTACAAACAATCGCCGCTTTTCAATTGGTTGGTTGAACTTAAAAAAAGCGCTTTTGAGCCGGTCAATTTTTTGTACTTTTAGTATTCCGAAATCATTCGGATATCCAAATCAACGCTAATATTCAAGCATGTCGCAACTTCAGATTTACAAAGCCTCCGCTGGTTCGGGAAAGACATTCCGGCTAGCAATTGAATACTTAAAAATCGCTCTTTCGGGCGAATGGAATTATAAGAATATTCTGGCGGTAACCTTTACCAATAAGGCGACTACCGAGATGAAGGAGCGTGTTATTGAAGAGTTGTATAAGCTGAGCAGGGGCGAGAAAACCGCTTACCTGAATGTGCTGCAACAGGAAATGGCTTTGGCTGAACCTGAATTGGTCGTCCGGGCTCAAAATGCCTTGAAGCACTTGTTACACGATTATTCGCGATTTTCGATCAGCACGATTGACAGTTTTTTTCAAAGGGTGATTAAAGCATTTAACCGGGAACTGGGCATTAATACGGCTTACCAGGTTGATTTGGAAGATGATCGTATTTTGGATGAGGCCGTTGATCAATTGCTTTTGTCGATTGATGATGATCCGGATTTGTTATCCTGGCTGAAGCAGTTTGCCGAGGATAAAATTCGTGAGGGAGGCGGTTGGAGCCTGAAAGGTGATATTCTATCGCTGGGACGCCAGATTTATAACGAGACCTTCCGACAGCTGAGTCCTGTTTTGAATGAAAAGTTAAGCGACAAAAAGTTCATCCGACAATACCGGAAAGAGTTGCGCCGCATTATTGTTGATTTTGAAGATACGCTGAAGCAAATTGGAGAGCAGGGATTGCAGATTATGCGTCAGGGAGGTGTTACGGTCGACGATTTTAAATATAAGAAATCGGGGGCAGCTTCAGCTTTTGATAAAATGACCAATAATGAATTTACCCCAAGTAGCCGGGTACTGGCGGTTGTGGATGATGTTGCTGCTTTTCACGATAAAAAGGCTTCGGCGCATATCATTAATATAGCTCACCAACTGCAACCATTATTGGAACAGGCTGTCAATTTCCATACGGGAAATATTTCCAATTATAATACGGCGAAGTTGATTGTTGATCAGCTTTATACATTGGGGATTCTTGTGGATCTGCAAAAGGTCGTTCGCGACCTGACACGCGAAAAGGGAGTAATCCTGATTTCGGAGTCGGGGAACCTGTTGAAGCAGATTATTGACGACTCGGATACCCCTTTCATTTATGAGAAAACGGGCGTGTATTATCAAAATTTCATGATTGATGAGTTTCAGGATACCTCGGGCTTGCAGTGGGGAAACTTTCGTCCCTTGGTGGGCAACTCGCTGGCCGAAGGAAATTTGGGTATGCTGGTGGGCGATGTGAAGCAGGCTATTTATCGGTGGCGTAACGGCGATTGGAACCTGTTGGCATCGGAGGTTTTTCAGGCTTTCCCTGAAAACGGGGCTGAGGAAAAGCAATTAACTCAAAACTGGCGAAGTTCGGGAACTGTTATTCGCTTTAACAACCGGGTGTTCCAGGTGGTGCCGCAGCTGATGCAGACGCACTTCTCCGGACAAATTCAGGAAGCCGGCTTGAACAATAACTTGTTTGGCGATGCTATTTTGCAAATTTATAATGAAGGGTTGCAGGAAATAGGTCAAAAGAAGTCGGCGGATTCCGGTTATATCCGTATGCGTTTCCTTGAAAAGAAGAAAAGCGGGCAGGAACCAACCAATGAAGAGCAGGTGCTGGATGAGCTGATTGAAGCAATTCAAGTGGCACAGGATAAGGGTGTGTCAGCGCGTGATATGGCGATTTTAGTGCGCACCAAAGCTGAAGCCAAGACGATTGCCGACCGCTTACTAACTGAAAAAGCGACGGGAACAGGCGATTACAATTTCAATGTTTTGTCGGGCGAAAGTTTGTATGTGAAGAATGCTGCTTCGGTGGCTTTCCTGGTGTCGATGTTGAGGCTGCTGAAAGATCCGGATGACGAGCTGTCGTTATCGTTTGCAAACTACCAGTATTATGCCACCATTGCTCCTGTTTTACTTGGTTTGAATAAGCAGGTTGATTGGGCTGTGGAGCAGGAGGAAATCTCGCAGTTGCAAATGGACTTTGCTCCTCGCTATGAGCCGGAACTAACCGAGCGTTTTGAAGATTACCGGAATAAGGATAATAAGTTGTTCTCCTTTTTGAAAAGCAACTATTTCAATCATCAGTTGGCCGCGCAGAATCTGCAGGAAATAATTTTCAACCTTAGCAATCGTTTTTGCCTGTTCGATTTCTCGGACGAGTTGGCGTATCTGCAGGCTTTCATCGACCACGTTTCGAATTATATGAAAAACCGCAGTGCCGATCTGTCTGGTTTCCTCGATTGGTGGGACGAGCAGGGGCAGCGCAAAACCATCGCTGTATCGGAAGAGCTGGATGCCATTCGTATTCAAACCATTCACAAGGCCAAGGGCTTGGAGTATACTTGCGTGTTTATTCCCTTTTGCGATTGGTCGCTCGGGATTTCCGGACAGCATGCACCGATGTTATGGTGCCGGCCCGCTGTTGAGCCTTTCAACCAGTTGGAATTGGTACCGGTGAAATACGGTAAATCGATGGGGCTGTCACACTTCTTCCGGGAATATTTCAGCGAAATCCGCAATAATTACATCGACAATCTGAATATGTTGTATGTGGCCTTTACCCGTGCGAAAACGGCTCTTTACACCTGGTCCGAATTCGGTAAAACACTCGGCTCTGTTGGCGATTTACTGAAGATGTGTGTCAATATGGAAGAGGGGATTTCGTTTAACGGTCGTGAGGATATTTGCAGTCCGTTGACAGCGCATTTCGACGAGGAAAATCAGTTGTTGGAGATCGGGGAGTTAACTGCCAGTGGGGAGAAAGAAGAACAGGAGAGCTCGACATTAAGCCTGAATCGGTTTCAGTTTAAAGATTTCAGTACTTACCTGCGTTTGCGAAAGAACCACGAGAATTTCTTTGAGGTTGGAGATTCCGCTGAGAAGAAAATTAATCGCGGGCGATTGGTGCATGACGTACTATCGCGCATTGAAACGGCAGATCAGCTTGAACAAGCCTGCGAGGAACTGGTGTTTAAGGGGATGATGACCGATGAGGAGGCTAATGAGATGCAAGCCGAGCTAAGTACCCTGCTGGTTGACCCGGAGGTTGCTTCGTGGTTTGATGGTTCGTATCGTGTATTGAACGAACATAACATCATAACCGGTGATGGTGTGAAACGCCCCGACCGCATCATGCTTTCGGATGATGAAGTGGTTGTGGTCGACTATAAATCGGGCGAATTTGAGTCGCAGAAATATGTAACCCAGGTTAGCGAATATATGAAAGCCCTTGAGCAGTGTGGTTACCCGAATGTCAAAGGCTTTATTTGGTACACCCGCATGAATAAGCGGGTGGTGGTGGCATAATTTAGGGCAAGAGACAGTCTATTCGTTCTGTAAACTTTTTTTCGCTTTTTTCAGTGCGTCCTTTTCGTCGG
>NZ_JBZQJF010000002.1:0-2901 GCF_059905295.1 Mangrovibacterium sp. | reverse complement strand
TGATTTAAAGGAGAGTGATTTTGGTATTTCGCTGATCGCCGATATTAGTTGCGATTTGGAAGGACCTATTCCCACAACAATTCGAACCAGCTCCATTGAAGAACCGTTTTACGACATCAATACAGACGATGTGAGTGAGCAACCGGCCTTTAGCTCTGCCCGAAATGTAACCGTTATGGCGGTGGATAACCTGCCTACTGCCTTGCCGCTGGATGCCTCACACACTTTTGCCCGCGATTTATATACCAAGGTTTTTCCTTCGCTGTTTGGAACCGATGATGATGGTGTTATTCAACGGGCAACTATTCTGAAAGATGGTAAACTAACCGAACGGTACCGGTACCTTTCCGATTACCTGGGAAGTGAATTATAAGGAGACCACCATGGCTCCGGCAACAAATCCGGCAATCAGGTAGTAGATGCGTGATTGCCGGATTTTATTTTTCTCATCGGTCAACTTGAGGTTTTCGATCCGTTGGTTTTCCAATGACTCATCGTTTTGTTTCAGCTGATCGTACCAGTATTGTGCCTCCAGTTTCTGAATGTGAAGAGCACTGTCCTGCAGAAACGATTTTTCAGCCTTTAGTGCTAATTGGTGTTGGTAAAGTTTGATGCGCTCTTTGTTAAGATCGTTTTGCGTAGCATCAGTTAAAAGCTGACGTAGTTGAATCTGGGGAACGACAAAGAGGGTGTCGGTTCCGGTATTTTCTTTCACCTGGCCCGGCAATAAAAGTTCTGTTTGGGCGAAGGTGGTTAATTGGGCTCCCAAAAGCAGGAGCATGAACAGCAGAATCTTTTTCATTGGTATCGTTTATTTATTAGGTCTTTTAAGTCAGCTGCCGATGCTGTGTTAATCTCCCGTAATTTTTCTTTTTCGTATTCGTCAAGCTGTCCCAGCTGCTCAGCGATCAGTGCCGATTTGTAGTCGAGGTAGCGAATTTGTGCTTCCAAAGCCCGCAGCTTTGTTTCGTAGACTTCTTTTTCTTCGGTCCATAGCTTTCGTTTTTGCTCATGCTCTTCTTTTATCTTATTCAGCTTGATCTCACTTATTTTCTTGCCAAATATTTTTGATTTGAATCCGGCCCAAAGGAGTGTGATGCCACCGATCAGTCCACCGGGGCCGGTATAAGTCAGGCTAACGAAAATGAGTACTGCTACAATTGCCAGCAGGATGATGCCGATAATCACAAGTTTGATATTCTTTTCCATACCATTGGGTTTAGCTAGGGTCATCTCCTACGATCTCTTTGCCCTCAGTCGTTTGTTGCGGACTATTGCTGGCTGAATCCTCACTTTGAGCAACTTCAGCTTTGATGCGGGCAATGTTCTCCCGGGTTTGATTATCAGCATGAATCAGCTTTTCCTCGTTTTGATCTTTGCGATCCATCACGCGGAAGACTTCTTTCATACCAAAGATCAAGGCCCAGATTGTGGTGTTGAAGGTTACCCATTGTTCTTTGTCGATGAGCCCTTTACAAATCAGGTAGGTCGAAATCCAGGTACAACCAATCAGGCCCCACACTTTTACCGAGATTAAGGTAAACAGGAGTTTTGAAAACCATTTGGGCCAGAAGCCTTCTTCGTTAATGGTAAAATATTCGTCGCGGGTTGATTTTTGTTTATTCATCTATTTCGTGTTTGAGGGTTAGTGTAAGTAGCGTTTCCCATGTTTGAGGGCCTGGAATGCCATCAATGAGTAGGTGATAATCGGATTGGAAATTTTGGATGGCCGCTCGTGTCCGGATGCCCATGATGCCATCTATCGGGCCGGGCGAGTAGCCTAATTGTGTTAGGCGTTTTTGAATTCCAGGAATTGTTTTTTCGATTGGCGCAAAAGCTGAACTTTGGGCACTGGCGCTTCTTTTTGTTTCAATCCAGTCTTGTAGCACGTAGCCGGGGCAGGCGCGTTTGCCAAAATGATAATGTCCCCACAAATCCTGATCGTTGAGATTGAAGGTCTTTTGCAGGTAGCCAACTAATTTGCCCAACGAATTTAGTTGTTCAGTGGTCGGTTCACTGGTCCCCAAATCGTGTCCTGCTCCGGGGAAATTGCCTTGTACCATAATGCCGATGCTGGTTGTATTTTGTCCGGTACAGTGCCAGGTAATGTCCGTAAATTTGTTGGCCTGTACCACCTCGCCATTTTTGCGGATCCCGAAATGGTAGCAAAAATGAGGACAGCCGGCCTTCGAGATGTGATTGTGTTCAGAAGCTGTGATGTGGTAACGGTTGACTTCTTCAATTGAACTTTCACCAAGTTCCTGGTGAACGATGATTTTGTGAATCTGCCCTAATTGTCGCTTCTTCCACAGCCGGAACGGATGGGCCGGCAAGGTCGCAATAAGATTCTGAATTTGCATGATGGTGCTATTGGTTGATTATTTGGTTGAAACTAAGTTTGTTTATCGCGTATGTAAGTTATGAAAAGTAATCCAATAATGCATGGCCTTCCTTCATAAAACTTTTTGAGAATCAGTAAATACGGGAAATAGCCTTTTCGAAGGCCTCTGGCGGAGGGATTGGTTGAAGAAAAAATATTAAAATCCGATCAAATAAAATCGACCGAATGTTAATTTCTTTTCAATGAAAATATTATTTTTGCCTCCCGTTAAGCGATCGGGATGTAGCGCAGTTGGTAGCGTACCACGTTCGGGACGTGGGGGTCGCTGGTTCGAATCCAGTCATCCCGACATCAAAAAAGGATTAATCAGTAGTGATACCGATTAATCCTTTTTTTAATTCCTGCAATGTCTCGATTATTGAGCTTCTCTTTGTTTGTTGCTACCAATAATAGTGGGAGAGAAGGAGTTCCGGGTTGCTGGTTCAGATCGTTAATTGTTAATCAATAATCGGCAATCGTTAATCCCTGAAGTTTTGAGTTCCAAGTTCCGGGTTTCTGTC
>NZ_JBZQJF010000001.1:0-11264 GCF_059905295.1 Mangrovibacterium sp. | reverse complement strand
TTCCGCGAGAATCAAGGATTTCTCTACCAACAACGTTACTAATTAACATGATTTATGGTTTTGAATTAAACTTAATATATAACCTTATTAGACTGATTAAAGTCAGCTTTTTAAAAAGCCGGAACAAATATAATAAATCCCCTAAACTTTAACCGAAAGAGGCTGTATGAATAACTTAAATTTAACCCGATTTAACGAACCAAAATCACCTTTAAAAATTAGCAAACTGATTGTATTTTGCACCGCGTTTATAGACTATAACATCAACATCCTGAATCGTAATCAGGGCTCCTTTCTGCGATTGATCAATTAATTCTTTGGCCTTAACAGAAAATTGGTTAATCTTCTCTTCCTCATCAATAATCTCTATAAATACAGGGATCTGATGAGTTGGAAAAACAACATTATTACCATGAATTGAATGGCTTGCACCAAACGAAACAGTTCCTTGAACAACTGTTGCTCCACCGAGGCCAAAATCTCTGGCCTCCCGAACAATTTCCTCGTACAATAATTTATTTCCGATACGATCTGAAGTAGAAATATAGATTTTTAATAGCTTAACTTTACCTTCCATGACTTTTTGATTTTAATTGTTTTCAACGATTTCTGCTTTAGTTTTTACTGAATTTTTGGAAAGTAGATTCAAACAAGTAGTAGTATTTACAGAACTTTAACGTATTGAGCTAAGAATCGGCGATTACAATGGGAGTAACAAATGGCCCCAAAAGTCCTTCTTCCAATTGCAATGAAATATTGTTAAAGCCTATCGATTCCGGAAGGATTCGTTATTTTTAAGCCAATGAAAACGAAAACAAACATGAAACATCACCCCAAAATTACCTTGTTGCTTTTCTTCTTTTGCATTTCAATATTTAGCACAAAGGCACAAACTAACTTACAACAAGAATTTAACAAGTGGTCGCAGCAAGATCTGCTCAAACACGCCACAATAGGCTTTTATGCAATCGACGCTCAAAGCGGGAAAACCATAGCGAAATCCGAGCCACAGTTAAGCATTGCTCCAGCCTCAACTCAAAAACTCATAACAACAAGTACAGCACTCGAATTATTGGGTGCCAACTATCGCTTCAAAACAACACTGACTTATTCCGGAGAGATAAAAAACGACACCTTGTTTGGCGATATTGTTGTTCTTGCTGGTGGAGACCCCGCCTTGGGATCGAAGTATTTCAAAGATTATACACCTTACCAAAACTTCGTCGAAAAATGGGCTGAAGCGATCCGGAACCTGAACATCAAAGCCATAACCGGCAACATTTATATCGATCTTTCAACATACGACGACCAAAGCATTCCCCGCACCTGGATTTGGGAAGATATGGGCAACTATTACGGAGCCGGCGTTTTCGCCTTAAGCGCTTATGACAACACATACGAAATTCACTTTCAATCGCCTGCAACAGCCGATGAACTGACCCAAATAAAATACACAGAACCGCTTCTTCCGGATGTCGATTTTGACAACCGGGTTTTATCCTCCGATGAAAATAAAGACAATGCCTATGTCTTTGGAAGTCCGCTCGACAATCGCCGTATTATCCGGGGATCAATTCCTAAGAACCGAAACGATTTTAAAGTAAAGGCATCAATCCCTAATCCGCCGATGCTGGTTGGGGAACAACTCATGCAGGAACTTGGCTTATCGCAAGTTCAACTGAAAGGAAAAATTATAACCGGCACATACGAGTTCAAAGACAAGCTCGACACCATAAGCACCATTAAATCACCAACGCTTGCTGAAATCATTGATGTGACTAACCACGAAAGTGTCAACCTTTTTGCAGAACATTGTTTGAAACAAATCGCCTACGAAACAACAGGTAGAGGATCGACAAAAGCCGGATTGGAAACACTAATCGATTTTTGGAAAAGCAAAGGGATGGACACACAAGCTTTATTCCTGGAGGACGGAAGCGGGCTTTCCCGATTCAATGCCTTAACTCCGCAACAAATGGTTTTTGTACTCAATTACATGAAAAATTCCAGTGTCAACACCAATGCATTTTTCAAAAGCCTACCGACACCGCCCAACGGTACACTCTGGTATTTAAATGAAGCCAATTTCCCCAACAACTGTCTTCACATAAAAAGCGGAAGCATGACCCGGGTTCGCAGCTTTGCAGGACAATTGACAACTAAAGACGGGAAGGACATTCTATTCTGCATCATGCTGAATAATTTTGATTGCAGCCAAATGAAAGCAATTAAGGCTATTGAAAAGCTATTCCAGGAAATGAGAGATTTCAAGGACTAGAGCAAAACGAACGACACGATAACCATTGTGTGCCGGAAAATACCGGAGAATCACCTGTTTGAATAGCCTCAAAGTCATTTCCCGCGGGCAACAGCCCTTCCCATTCCAGCTTAAGCAATAAAAACCAATAATCTACAAGGATCTGATCTCTTGAAAAACTCGAATCAACAACAGAGATAAAATAGAACGTTTCCCGGATATCAGGTTGTCATTGTTTTCTGAGGTTGTCGGGTTATCTTCAGTATATCTCCCCAAAAACACGACAAAGAACAGCGGCCTTAGGCCTTGCGTTCATAGACTTTCAGCAACAAAAAAAGAGGAACACTTCTGCAGTATTCCTCTTGCTGTGGGCGGTGAGGGAGTCGAACCCCGGACTCTCCCGATGTTAAATCGGGATGCGCTAAACCAACTGAGCTAACCGCTTTATCTAGTTCCTATTCACTTTGTCTCAAACAAAGCTGCTCAATCATTTTACGGCTCTTCCAACTTTTAATTTGCCGCTCTCGTTTGAAGGCAGATTCTTTATTCGGATATGACTCAATATAAACAATCCGCCATGGTTGACCTTTGGAAGTAAACCCTTTGTTTGCGGTATTATGTCGTTGTAAACGACCTTCTGGATCCGAGCTCGCACCAACGTAATATTTGTGTAAAGTATCCGAAAAAAGAATGTAGCAATAATACATGCTAAAAAATACAAAAAAAGAGGAACACTTCTGCAGTATTCCTCTTGCTGTGGGCGGTGAGGGAGTCGAACCCCCGACCCTCTGGGTGTAAACCAGATGCTCTGAACCAACTGAGCTAACCGCCCGATTTATATTTGAACGTTTCTCCTTTTTAGCCTGAGAGGCTTTTACTCAAAACTGAGTTTTTCGTGGGCGGTGAGGGAGTCGAACCCCCGACCCTCTGGGTGTAAACCAGATGCTCTGAACCAACTGAGCTAACCGCCCGATTTATTTTGAACGTCCCTCCCTTCCCGGAAAGGCGATGCAAATATATATCCTTTTTTTATCTAGAAAAAGAAATTGCAAAAAAATTAAGAAAAATAATCCGCGACCACAAAGGTACTTCCTCCAACGAACACTAGATCACTTGGTTGTGCCATTTCCAAACTCTTAGCAACGGCTTCTTTCACATTCGAAATGACTAATCCACTCAATCCAACCTGCTCAGCTTTAGCCGCTAATTCATGAGCATCAAGAGCCCGTGGAATGGCAGCCTGTGTGAAAATATAGTGCGCTTCTACAGGTAACAAAGCCAATACCTGATCAATACTTTTGTCATTGACCATACCAATTACAATATACAGTTCCTTCCAGGCTGTCTGCCGTATTTGCTCAACCAACTGCTTAATACCGGCTTCATTATGACCAGTGTCACACACCACCATCGGATTGGCCCCAACAACCTCCCATCTTCCACGTAAGCCCGTGTTTTCCTTCACCTTGATTAATCCTTTATAAATAGCCTCCAGGGTAATCCGCCATCCCATTTTCGCCAACAACTCCGTTGATTTTAGTACACCTCCGATATTTAGCCGTTGGTAGCTTCCCAATAAATCGGTCTGCAATCCTTCAAAATAAAGCTTTCCGTTTTTATGGAAATTGAAATTCTGAACGCCTCCCGGCAGCATGGTACTGTAGGATGCCGTGTACTCCTGATCTGCAAAATAAATAGGAGCATTTTCAAGCCTGGCCTTTTCAATAAAGACCTCGTTGTACTCATCGTTACTTTCTGAAATGACCACCGGAACATCGGGCTTAATAATTCCGGCTTTCTCCCCGGCAATTTTCGGAATTGTATTTCCCAGTAAAGCGGTATGATCCAAACTAATATTTGTAATTAGCGACAACTCGGGAGTGATTATATTGGTTGAATCCAACCGACCTCCAAGGCCAACCTCAATAACCGCCACATCAACCTTCATCAACCGAAAATACCAGAAAGCCATGGCCACCGTAATTTCAAAAAACGAAGGTTCTAAACCGGCCGTTTTGTTATGCTCGTCGAAAGCCGCCACAAAATCAATCACCGCTTGTTCACTTATCAGATCTCCGTTCACCCGCACACGCTCGCGAAAATCAACCAAATGGGGCGAAGTGTAAAGCCCCACCTTGTACCCAGCTTCCTGCAACACCGATGCCAACATGTGCGACACCGATCCTTTACCGTTTGTTCCGGCCACATGAATCGTCTTAAACGAGCGATGTGGATGCTCATAAATTTCATCCAAAACCAAGGTGTTTCCGAGGGTGTTTTTGTATGCTGCTGCCCCTGTACGTTGAAACATGGGCAACTGACTATATAAATAATCTAAAGTTTCCTGATAGCTTCTCATCTCTTTTTCAATCACTAATCTATTTTGCTAACAGTTGTCGATAAGTACTGAACATCTTTTGTCTGTTTATCATTAATCTAGTCATCGTTTTTTCCTACATTGTAAGCATAGTCACCAAAACAGATGCTTATGGCAGGCCGCAAACAAACTAAGATCTTCGTGTTGGATACGAATGTGATTCTGCACGACCACAACTGTATTTACCAGTTCAAAGATAATGATATCGTGATACCGTTGACCGTTTTGGAGGAACTGGATAAATTTAAAAAGGGAAATGATCCAATTAACTTTCAGGCGCGGGAATTTGTGCGGGTATTGGACGACATCGTCGGTGAAAAATTATTCAATGGAGGCATCCAGTTGGGACCGGAATTGGGGAAATTGATTATTGCAACAGGGAAACCATTCTCTGACACCATGAAACAATCCTTCAAAGAAGACATTCCGGATCACCGGATATTAGCTGTTGCCGAGTTTTACACCAACGATAGTGCAAAGCGAAAGACCATTTTGGTAACCAAAGACATCAACCTGCGGATGAAGGCTAAATCGCTGGGAATATTGTCGGAGGACTACGAAAATGATAAGATTAAAGACCCTGAGGTTTTCGAAAAATCAATTACTGAAGTTGAAGGCTATAAAGATGCTCTAATTGATACCCTTTATAACGATGGGGCTATTGCTTTTGCCGACTCTAACCTGGGAGATGTTCCTGTACCCAATGAATACTATATCATGAAGGGAAACAAATCCAGTGTTTTGGCGCGTTACGAATCCCCGACGCAACGGATCATCCGGGTCGAAAAACGAGTTGCCTATGGTATTAAACCCCGTAATGCAGAGCAAACTTTCAGCCTGAACTCATTGCTTGATCCGGATATCAAACTAGTATCGCTAAGCGGTAAAGCCGGAACCGGAAAAACCTTATTGGCCCTAGCAGCCGCACTGGAACAGCACAAACAGTACGATCAAATTCTCCTTGCTCGACCGATTGTTGCACTAAGCAACCGCGACTTAGGCTATTTACCAGGTGATGCTGAAGAGAAAATCAGCCCTTATATGCAGCCCCTGTTCGATAACCTGAATGTAATTAAGCATGCTTTTAACCCGCGAAGTCAGGAGTATCAAAAAATTGATGAATTGCTGAAAGAACAGCGACTGATCATCACTCCACTAGCTTACATTCGCGGACGAAGCTTATCGAATGCATTTTTCATTGTTGATGAAGCGCAGAACCTCACGCCGCATGAAATAAAAACAATCATTACCCGTGCCGGCGAAGGAACCAAGATGGTATTCACCGGGGACCTGCAACAGATTGACTCTCCGTACCTGGATATGAAGTCGAATGGTTTAGCCTATATGACCGACCGCATGCGTAACCAGGAACTTTTCTCACATGTCAACCTGGTGAAAGGTGAACGTAGTTACTTAGCCGAACTTGCAAGTGATTTGCTTTAAAATTAACATTCAACCTAAAATGAGAAAGCCCATTATCAGCTTCGATAACGGGCTTTTTTATACTTTGTATTTGGCTTTTAATTTCTTCTGCTTCTACTTGATCGGTTAGAACTTGAGTTCTGCTTTGAACTTCTGCTGGATGATTTCTTCACAGATGAAGAACTTGAAGAGCGAGAGCTCCTACTGCTAACTCCGGTATTTCCGCTGCTACTTCTACTTGATCGGGAACTGGATTCCACCTTGCGACTTTGTGAAGGTTTATATGTTGAACCTGATCTTGATGAAGAGCTACTGCTTTTCATCTGTGATTGCCGGCTTGGAGATGACTTGTAACCGGAGTTATTTCCCGATGATCGGGAGCTGCGCTGGTAGGCTGAGCCACTGGATGAACCCGAGTTATACGATTGAGGACGACTATAACTTTGGCTGCTGCTTTTTCGCTGCGACTGATTGCTGTAGTTTCCATTACGATTATAAGTACTGCTGCGTTGACTTGTTCCAGGTTGTGTTGTTACCGATCTGTTACTATTCGAACTGGTTCCACGTTTACTATCGTAACGATTAGTTCCGGAACTCCTTTGTGTGTTCCCATAACGCGTACTGTTTTTATAAGTAGACGGATTGGAAGAACCTCGTCCCAAACGTTGATCGGCGACAGAACGACTTCTGTTCATCTCATATTTATTGGCATACCTGGAATTACGGGATGAGAAGGATGAGTTCGGATGTCTAACTCCGTAATCGTTTCTTCTTACCGACCGCTGCATCTCAGCTGCCCTTGGGTTACGTCTCACATCGCTGTGATAATAATTATGAACGTGATAGTCGACATGACGGTACAAATACCGGTTATAGCTAAACGTCGAAATACAGTGGTAGTGATGGTATCGAGATGGATAATATCCCCAGTAGTATGGTGAATGCCAAACTACGTATGAAGGACGAACAAACCAACTAAAAATGATTGGAATACGGGCATAAGCCGGTTCAATAATATAGTTTGGTCCATAAATATACGGATCGCCAATTACCTGTACATAAAAGCTACCGCGGTTGTCCCGTCCAACATCAATTGTTGCAACATCCTGAAAGACGTTTTGATCCAATACCGCCTGAATCGTAATCAGATGCATTCCTGATTCGTAAACTTCAACAACCCGCAGGTAATCAACGTAACCATCCCCGTTCAGATCGAGATTTGAAATCTGCATTCTGGGATCGTTCAATCTTGCTTCAAAATCCTGCAAATTACTTGATTCACCAAAGATATAGGAAACTGCTTCCAAATCTAAGTTATCGCTAACATCGTATCCTACTGCACGGACACTGTAATTACCCTGGGCATAAACGCCAGCAGCAGTAAAAATCGCGACCAGTATTGCTATTATTTTCGTTTTCATGTTGATCTGTGTTAAGTTGTATAAAAAAATCCTTTTCGTACCTCCCAAGGTTCATTTCGAAAAAACCGGGAGTTGGTAAAGATGCCTATTCTTCCATTATCAATTCATTGAACTACTAGAAATTAATTTCATAATATCTAAATGACAAATTCCGTACCCTTTCCGGTTATTTCACTCAAATTTTCTATCATTTTGCTCTAAAACATCTGATTAGCCACTAAAAAAAAGGCTACATAGACACAACACAAACAACACATATAAAGGCATTTAATACTCACCATACGATTCAAAAAATCCTTTCAAATAAAATAACGTCAAAAATTTGTTTCTAAGCATTGATTAAGTGATTTTTGAGAAAATTTTACCGAAATGGATTTACAAAATATTACCAATACGATAGCTGAATTAGCCCGAAAAGCAGGTCAGTTTATTCGCGAAGAACGTTCAAAAATCAGTAATGACGACATCGAACTTAAAGGCAAAGCAAGTTTGGTGACTTATGTTGATAAGGAAACTGAAAAAATGATTGTTGCCCGTTTGCGCGAGGTACTTCCCGAAGCCGGATTTATTACCGAGGAAGGTACCGCCAGTGAAAGTGGCGAGGAATACAAGTGGGTTATCGACCCGCTGGATGGAACAACAAACTTCATTCACGGCATCTTCCCCCATTCTGTTTCGATTGCTTTAACCCAAAATAATGTCCCCGTTGCCGGAGTGGTGTACGAAATTGGTCAGGATGAGCTTTTCGCTGCATGGAAAGACGGGGGTGCCTATCTGAATGGGCAGCCTATTGCTGTTTCAAAATCATCGAAACACGAGGATGTTCTGTTAGCAACCGGATTTCCGTATTACAATTTTGAGAAGTTGAATGAATACCTGAAGGTGCTGGAATTTTTCATGATTGAAACCCGAGGCATGCGACGTATGGGTTCGGCTGCAGTCGATTTAGCTTATGTGGCCTGCGGACGTTTCGACGGATTTTTCGAACATGCACTTCACGCCTGGGATGTTGCCGCCGGCGTTCTTTTGGTACAGGAAGCAGGTGGCCAAGTAACCGACTTTAAAGGTGGTGACAACTTTCTGTTTGGCAAGGAACTGGTTTCGGCTAATGCAAACTATTTCCCGGCTTTCTTTGCAAAAATTAACGAACAGCTGGGCTAGTTTTACAGCAGTATTCTTTGGGGGACTGAGGCAATGCGTTAAATTGCATAAAAAAGCATATCATGGCTGATAAAGAGATTGCATTGCTAAAAGCGCAAGTTGACAAACTGAGTCAAAAGAGCTTCGACCTGGAAGCATGGAAAAATCAAACGCTGCTTTTTCTAAACCGGATCTTCGGTGCTTCCCACCCCATCGTAAAAATGATTCTCGACCTCAAGTACGATTATTCAAGCTGGCATTTGCGCGATGCTACCGGCAACGAAAAATCAGATGACCCGGTAAAAATGCAGGCTCGCGAAATACTGGATGCCGCAATTATGGAGCTCGAAACTCTCGGGTTACCCGGACAATCGGGTGCAGTTGACCGGGTTCGCGAATTGTTGCAACAGGAAATGACCGGCAAGCAATGGAAAGAACTCGAGGACCTATTAGCCAACCAAACAGAGAATCAAACAAACGAAATCAAAGAAAAGCTGGGACAACTCAGTAAAGAACAACTCATCGACATTGTTACAGGAATTGTAAATTCCTGAGTATTTTTGGCCAAATGGAACACACCCAAATCGCAATTGTAATTCTAAACTGGAACGGCGAAAAGTTGCTTCCTCAATTTTTACCATCCGTAATTCAATTCAGCAAACAGGACGGAACCGAGATTATTGTTGCTGACAATGGCTCAACCGACCGGTCGATGGCCTTGCTCGAAGAACAATTTCCGGAAGTTACCCGGCTTCAACTACCCGTGAACTATGGCTTTGCCCGGGGCTATAACGAGGCATTGAAGCAAATTGATGCCAAATATTACATCCTTCTTAATTCGGATGTTGAAGTAACCGAAGGGTGGTTGGCCCCCATGATAGAGCTGCTGGAAAAGGATGAATCTGTAGCGGCTGTTCAACCCAAAATACTAAGCTGGCACAATAAAGATGAATTTGAGTATGGCGGTGCGGCCGGAGGATTCATCGACAAATTAGGGTTTCCGTTTTGTCGTGGTCGAATCCTGAATGTCGTTGAAAAAGATAAAGGCCAGTACAACGACGAATCGTCCATTTTTTGGGCTAGTGGTGCCTGCTTCGCTGTTCGGGCAAGCCTTTATCATAAAACCGGAGGTTTCGACTCCGACTTTTGGGCCCACATGGAAGAAATTGACCTTTGCTGGCGCCTCAAAAATTTTGGCTACCAAATTCGCTTTACGCCCTACAGCCAGGTTTACCATTTAGGCGGAGGTAGCTTACCTTACAACAACCCCCGAAAACTCTTCCTCAATTTCCGCAACAGCTTGTTCATGCTTTATAAGAATTGCCCCCCGAACCGACTTTTCAAAGTTTTAGCCGGGCGAATGATCCTAGACGGCATAGCAGCGTTCAAGTTATTAGCTGAAGGAAACTTCAAAGGTATCACTGCTGTATTGAAAGCGCATTATGCTCTCTACACGAACTGGAAAATACTGAAGGCCAAACGGCAAACATTAAAAGAAGAGGCAACACCACAATGGCACAGCGAGATTCTGTGTAAAAGTCTGATCTGGAAATTCTATATCCAGAAAAAGAAAACATTCACCGAAATGATGAAGTGATTTTGGGGATTACTGGATTGTTGGATGTCTGGATTAACCAATTACTTTTCAAGCAAGTAAGCAGCGTGTATCACCTCCATTCGTTTCGTCCAGCCATCCGGAAATTCATGGAAAAGAAAATCCGGAAATCGGGTTTGCATTTTCAACCTTCAGGTTTTATCTTGAGTCAAATTTTTATTCCATGAAACAAGCCGTTATCAACGCATTCTATGTTGAGTCAGCAACGCGAAAGGTTGAAAAGATCCATATCGAATCCATCCCTGAACTACGAGATTCAGCTGATTATATTTGGTTGCAACTCGATTTCAGTGTGGCGGAAACCAAAGATATTGTCGAGTCCTTGTCGATTAATGAGTTTACAGCTGCAGCCTTGTTAAAAGACGACTCCCGACCGCGGGTAGCCATTTATCCCGATGAATTGTTACTGATTGTTCGCGGCGTAAACCTGATTACAGGTGAAAAACCGGAGAATATGATCTCGGTTCGGATTATGGCCAGTAAGAACATGATCATCACCTGTCAGAAAAAAAGCCTCAATGCACTCAAGTCGATCGTGGAGGATATGAAGCAGAACAATGCCCCGAAAAGTACCGGAGACTTTGTTGTTCGTCTGAATGAACGACTGGTTTTCAATATGAGTGACGTGATGGAGGATATTGAAGAAGCTGCTATTTCGATGGAGGAAATGGTCATGGAAGAAGACGGCAACGACGATGAAAGCAAAAGCGAACTCTATAATTTGCGCCGGCAGATTATTCAGCTCAAGCGCTTTTTGATTCCTCAACGCGATGCGCTGAACAAACTTCAAATTGAAAAAACAAGCTGGATGACCAATAAACACCAGCTTCGGTTGCGCGAAGTGAGTGATTACCTGATGCGTTATCTCGAGATGCTGGAAGCAGCGCGCGAACTGGCATCAGTGAGCCAGGAAACCTTGATTAACCGTTCGAATGAACAAATTAACAGTCGCATGTACCTGCTTTCAATCATCGCTGCGCTGTTCCTGCCGCTGAGTTTTTTCACCGGGCTGCTGGGCGTAAACCTGGCCGG